>JBOFVP010000096.1:0-1748 GCA_051653165.1 Clostridium sp. | reverse complement strand
CAAATATTTCTCCAGTGTGTAGGTTTTTAACACTAAGCTTTTTATCCTTGCTATTAATGTTTAGCACTTCATAGCCTGTTAAAACATCTATATTATACTTTTTCTTAAAGAAAGCTGGGTCCCTTGGTGTAAGTTCATCAATACTTTCTATTTCTCCACCTATATAATAAGGTAGCCCACAGCCTGAATAAGATATATCTTTATCCTTTTCATATATTACTATTTCAGCAAAATCATCATTTCTCCTTGCCTTTGCTGCTGCTGATGTTCCTGCTGCAACTGCTCCTATAACAACTATTCTCATCTTTATCCATTCCTTTTCCCTGATTTTTTTATCTTTCAACTATAACCCCTTTATTTTTAAGATTATTTAAAACAGTTGAAACTCTTAATAGCTCCTTGTTTACTGATGGTCCACATACTCCTGTTGAACAACACATTGCTGGATCAAATATTATCATTTTTTTCATTTCATCTCTCTCCTTTTTTATCTTAAATTATTTACAATTGCATTTTGATTAATCTTTACATATGCAAGTATCAGTTTCTGTAACTAGATTCATTAAAAATAAAATAAGTCTATTACAACTTCCATTATCTAATGAATAATGGCTCCACAGCCCTTCTTTTCTTGTTTTAACTAAGCCACACTCCATTAAAACCTTCATGTGGTGGGAAAGCGTTGGTTGTGTAAAATCAAAGTGGTCTAATATATCACAGGCACACTTTTCTCCACAGGATAAAATATCAATAATTTTAAGCCTATTACTATCTGAAAGTGCTTTTATTATCTTTGCATTTGTTTCATAATTCGTTTCCATAAAACTTCCTCCTATATAGATACTTCTTTATATATAATATAATACACCTCCATATATAGTCAATATTACTTGTATTTATTTAACATCAATCTAATATACATAGATAAGTTTCTATGTAATGTACTATTCCTTTTTCTGATTTATGTTAATAAAAATTACCTAAGAGAATTTTTCTCCTAGGCAACTATTGTTTATATATTATATAAGTGCTTGAACCATATATCCTGCACTAATTGCAAGTGCAAATACAGATATAATAAATCCAAGCCTCCTTTACTGCACCTATAAGATATTTTTTTATCTTTTGCTCTTTAGTTAAACCTGTCTCTATTGGGACTTCATTTTTCTCAGCCTTTTTCACAATAATATTCTTTACATATTTTTCAAAGCCTAATAACTCAAATAGAACTCCTATTACTGTTATCTTAACACCAAGTAAGGCTAACATTAGTGCTATTACTGCTGGGTCTAAAAATGGTGTAAATGTCCCAAGAATTAATGCATTTATATACCCTAGAAACTCTCTCTATCTAAATATCCTAATGGACCATATTCTTTTGAGTGATAATATCCAAAATGAGTTCTGAATTCTACCTCTATATATTCTAATATATATAACAATAAGACTCTTAATTCATCATCAAAATTATATATTTCCATCACTTGTTCTAATTTTACATTATTATAAAAAATGTTATTTTTTCTTAACGTTAAGGTATACCCACTTAATCTATAATAATTAATATGTGATAAAACCTTAGAGGCATACTTATAATCATTAATTACCATACCTCTTTCTTTTAAAATTTCTATTTATTCAAAGTTTCACAGTATTATTCTCATAGCAATCACTTGATAACTAAGTAGTTATCTTGAGGTTTAATGCGTGATTATTCAAAAGTTTTTAATAAATGTTTTTATTTATCA
>JBOFVP010000095.1:0-1116 GCA_051653165.1 Clostridium sp. | reverse complement strand
ATAAAAAATATGCCCATATCTATTGTCCATTTTTTCTAATAACCTATTTGCATAATCTATTGAAGGTTTATTAGTTGATGTAAATAATGTACTGTTATCTAAAGTTTTTAATTGCTCTATTAACTTTTCAACTACATATTCATTTTTGTGACCAATATTAGAACTTAATAATGTTGAAGTTCCATTTAATACAGTTTTACCATCTATATCCTTATAATTTACCCCATCTGCTTCAACTAAAATATTTAAATTTTTATCTAAATACTCCTTCATTTGCTGCCAACTATTCCAAACCTTAGCTGCATCTTTTTTTACTTGACTTCCCATATAACTCCCTCTTTTTATATTGATTTTTACCTTGCTGTATACCCTCCATCTATGGTAACTACAGTTCCCGTCATACTTTTTGTTGTGCTTAAGCTATAAATATTTTCTGCTACTTCATTAATAGAAATTTTACTAATTGGAAGACCTCTCATAACATCCATCCAATTTCTGTTCATTCCAATATCCTTTAATATTCCTTTTAACATTCCAGTATCCATAAACCCTGGACAAACACAATTTGCAAATATTTTATCTTTTGCATAATCAAGTGCTATTGATTTTGTTAATTGAATTAAAGCTCCTTTCGATGCACAGTATGATGAACTTTGATATCCTCCAACCAATCCATAATGGGATGCAACAGTTATAATGTGACCACCTGAATTCCTCTTCATTATTGGTATTACTTTTTTACATAAAAGGTATGTTCCTGTAACATTGATATCAAAGGATTTTTTCCAGTCCCCTAAATTAAGCTCCTCAATATTTCCTGGTATAAATATCCCAGCATTACTAACCAAAACATCTATTGTTCCAAATTTTTCTATTACATTTTCTATTAAAACATTTATATCATTTTCATTGGAGACATCACCTACAAAAGATAATATCTCCCCTGAAATATCTAATTCTTCTTTCAAATTTAGTACATTATCTGAACAATCAAATAAAATTAAATTGTTTCCTTTATCAAATTCCTTTACTAATGTCTTTCCTAATCCACCACAAGCACCAGTTATTAAAACAGTTTTTATTTTATTATCCATTAACTTGTAAGCCCACCATCAA
>JBOFVP010000094.1:0-1637 GCA_051653165.1 Clostridium sp. | reverse complement strand
CTAAATGTGTTTTGCCACACCCTGGAACTCCACTTAGTAATATACTATTGCTCCTGGTGTCTTTATTTTTTTCATAGCTTAGGTAATAACCTGTTGCTGTATCTTTAATCTTTTTTAATCTTTCATCCCAACAGTCATAATTTGTAAAAGTCTTATCCAAATCAGTTATCGATAATCCACTTTTTCTCCACTTTGAATTTAACCTATCAAGTTCTGCACATTTGCAAGGCTTGTAGCTTGTATATATACCCTCTGTTTTACTAACTACCATCCCTGAATCTCTGCAATCATTGCATTTATATCTAGAAGATTCCTGATTGTTTGAGTTCTTCCTCTGTGAAATTATCAACGCTGCTACCTTCGTTAAATTGCTCCCAATATGATCCATCTTTCTCATTACCTTTCCTATTATCTTTTCTAAGCCATGTTCTAATAGCTTTGTTATAATCCTTATATGGTTTATTCTTTTGAGTTACATAGTTATCCATATCTAATATCTTTAAATCAATTATCTTCTTCCCATACTCCGTAACTAATGCATCATATTCATCTTGTGTTAGTTTTACATTATCAACATTTGCTATATATATATACTTCTTATCATTCTTTACATTCTTATCATTCTTTACATTCTTGTATGTGTTCACTTGTCGTTCACTTGTTGTTCGCTTGTTGTTTACTTGTTGTTTATTTTGTTGTTCGTCCTCTTGATACAACTCCCAATTAAGGATTGTAATTAAACGGTTTTTATTGCTTGTTTGTTGTTCAATTTGATGTGCATTTTCAAAGGATTTTAAAATTCTTTGAACCTTACTTTCACTAATTTTAAATTTCTCTGAAATCACTTTTCTTCCTGTTATTTGTTGACCTCTTTTTAGTAGAATTTCTCCCTTCCCAAATATACCTTTCGTCTCTTTATGAGTAGCATTTAATAATAAATAGCTCCATACTGCAAAGTGGTCTGAATCCTTACATACTGTGGGATTGCACATTACATCTCTATGGAGCTTTACCCACCCGCACATTTACTCTATCCCATTAACTAAATCATAATATTTTTTAGTTAATGTATAATATTTCGTTCTATCAAATTCATTTTTTTTATGTATTGCAGATATTATATATCCTTCATTTAGTAACTTATTTATTATTCTTCTTACTTGTGATGTTGTCCAAAATGGAAATGTACCAGTAAAGTCTTCATAGCTGCTATTCATCCAAAATCTCCCTAAAAAGAAATTTTGATTATCTATATATTCATGCCACTTAATCATCCCCTCTATATCTTTTAATATTATAGCCCCATTAACTCCAACTTCACTTGCAACATTATCATCAAAATCATAACGCATATCATTTATTCCTCCTTTGGTTTGTTTTCTTTAAGCCACTTATCAACCATTTCTTTATCTTCCTCATCTAATAACTCTAAGGCTCTTTCTAGTGACTTAAAAATATCTGTTCCCGAATAGACTAACTTTTCAACTTCTTTGAAAAATTTATTTTGTTTATGCTTCTTTAAAATGTTAATCACCTTCTTTTTTATGCTATATAAGCCTTTCTGAATTTGCTCCTCTAACCATCAATTCTAATTCTCTGCTTAACTCCCAATTACATACGTAAGCAATTGCTCTATT
>JBOFVP010000093.1:0-16298 GCA_051653165.1 Clostridium sp. | reverse complement strand
TTTTTACCCTCCACCATTTCTTCTACTCTATTTATATACTCTCTTAAATCCTTAACATTTGCAAATCTTTCTATACGATTTTCTTCTAAAAACACAACCTTAGATACTGCATCAGCACCTAGTGCTATTATTGTTTGTTTATCCTCTATCATTTGCATGTTATAAATACATTCTTTACCCTCTTTAGCATACCCTAGATTCTCCATATTTCCAACCATATTTTTTTGTCTATACATATAATATGGTTTTAAATCTAGGTTTTTTGCTAATTCTTCAGAGCATTTATACATTTTTGAAACTTCTTCTTGAGACTTAATTCCTAGTCCCTTTTTAAGAATAAAGTTTTCATAAAGTCTAGAACCTCTTTTTAAAGAAAGTCCATGAACTGTTAAGGAATCTGGCGAAAGTGCCTTTAGCATTTTAGCTGTATGTTCTGCTTCCTTTAGTCCTTCCCCTGGAAGTCCTATTATCATATCCATGTTTATGTCCTTAAACCCTAACTCTCTAGCTGTGTTAAAGGTATCTATAACATCCTGTGATGAATGATTTCTTCCTATAAGCTTTAAGGTTTCATCATTCATTGTTTGTGGATTTATACTAATTCTGCTTACATCATACTTTTTCATTGTATTTAACTTAGCTAGTGAAATTGAATCTGGTCTTCCACACTCAACTGTAAATTCTTTTATACCTTTTGTTTTTACGAATGAATTAAAAATACTATTCATTATTCCTTCAAATTCTTCATCATTTACAGCCGTTGGAGTTCCCCCTCCAAAGTATACGCTTTCTATATTTAAGTTATTTTCCTCAACATATTTGCTCATTTCTTTTATTTCATAGCTTAGAGCTTCTAAATATGGTGATACCTGTTTTTTATTTCCTGCTATTGGATTTGAAGCAAATGAACAGTAAACACATCTAGTTGGACAGAATGCCATACCAACATAAATTGCAATATTCTTCTCATCCTTGTTTACAAACTTCTCCTCAAGCTTCGCTACATCAATACATAGCTCTGCTTTCTCTCTATGAGCCTCATGTTTATCCTTAAATAGCTTTACTATATCCTCTTCTGTTGCTCCTTCTTGAAGCTCCTTTAGGGCAATTTTAGATGGTCTTATTCCAACTAATGTTCCCCAAGGATAATCATCTCCTGTTAATTCCTTTAATGCATTAAATATTATTTTCTTTATACTTGATTTTTTATCAATTTCTAGTTCTTGTATAAGGCTGTAATCTCCCTTTGTGAATCTCATTATTTCATCACATATTATAATGTTATAATCTCCCTCTTCTAAGAAATTAATATTATCTAAAGGGAAATATATATTAAACATTTGATATACATCATATCTGTATTTTAAATCATTTAAGTGAATATTTATATCCATATTTTCTCCTTAGTGTAAGAACGGATTTCTCCTCTTTTCAAATTCAATAGTTGATTTAGGTCCATGTCCTGGATAAACCTCTATACTATCCCCTAATACTAACAGTTTAGTTCTAATGCTATTAATTATCTCGTCAAAGTCTCCTCCTGGAAAATCTGTTCTTCCTATTGACCCTTGAAATAATGTATCCCCTGTAAAAACTCTATCTCCTATTAAGAAACAAACTCCACCTTTAGTATGTCCTGGAGTTTCTATTACTTTAATAGTTTCCCCTCCAAAGGTTAATGTATCTCCTTCTTTTAAGTTACCGTTTGCTTTACTTAAATTTCCAAATACATAATTATCCTTCTTCATATATTCTTCTTCTTGCTCATGTATATAGTATGGTGCATTATAAACCTTACTTAGGTACTCCACAGCTCCTACATGATCTACATGACCATGAGTTAATAATATATACTTAACCTTAACTCCTAGTGAATTAATAAAGCCTTCTAATCTTATTTCATCTCCACCTGGATCAAGAATAACACTTTCATTTGTAGCTTCATCTATTAAAATATAACAGTTTGCATCATATATCCCTGCTGGTATAGTTTTTATTATCATAAACTCACTCCCTTTTTTATATTAAAAATCCTTTTTACTCTCTAGCATAAGGGTTACTGGGCCATCATTGTTTATTTCAACCTTCATATCTGCCCCAAACTCTCCTTCTTCAACCTTTAACCCACTTTCTCTAAGCATTCCTAGAAACTCAAAGTATAACTTCTTCGCTTCTTCTCCTCCCATTGCTTCCATAAAGTTAGGTCTTCTTCCTTTTCTACAATCTCCATAAAGGGTAAATTGAGAAATACATAATATTTCTCCTTTTACATCTAATAGTGATAGGTTTAATTTTTCATTTTCATCTTCAAATATTCTTAAGTTTATAACCTTATCTTTTATATATTTTAGATCTTCTAGTGTATCATTTTTAGAAATTCCTATTAATAAATTTATTCCTCTTTGAATTTCTCCAATAACTTCCCCATTAACTGTAACTCTAGATGAACTAACTCTTTGAACTACTGCTCTCATATTTAAAACTCCTTAGTTATTCAATCTATATACGTCCATAACTCCTCTAAGTCTTCTAAACTTTCTCATTAACTCTTTTAGTTGTTCAACTGAGTCAATTTTAACCTTTATGTTAATTAACGCAACATTCCCCTTTGATGAGTTAGCATTTAATGCACTAAGGGTTAATCCTTGCTCTGTTATAATGTTCATTACATCTGTAAGTATGCCCATTCTATCTTCTGCTCTTATTTGAACTTCAGCAACATATGCTGTTCCCTTTGCCATACCCCAGCTTACTTCTACTACTTTTTCTTTATCTATTTCTATTAACGATTTTAAATTTAAACAGTCGTCTCTATGGACTGATACGCCTCTACCCTTTGTGATATATCCCATTATATGATCACCTGGTACAGGATTACAACATCTAGCAAATCTAACCATTAAATTGTTTAAACCCTTAACAGTTATTCCATAGTTATTTATTTTAGGTTGCTTACTATTTCCTTTTGCTATATGCTCTTCTATTGTTTGTTTAATATTATCATTTTTAACTTCATTTTCATCCTTTAGTCTGCTTACTAAGTTTGAGGCTACTAACACCCCTATTCCTATTGTTGCATACAGGTCTTCCATTGAATGAATATTATATCTTTTTTGTGTTTTTTCCCAGAACTCTCCTTTAGAAACTTCGTTAAATACAACTCCTTGTTTCTTTAACTCTTTCTCTAAAAGTTCTTTTCCCTTATCAATATTCTCTTGCTTCTTTACCTTTTTAAACCATGATTTTATTTTACTTTTCGCTTGATTTGTTTTTGCAATACCAAGCCAAGCCATATTTGGTCCTCTCATTGTATTTGAGGTTATTATTTCAACAATTTCTCCTGTTTTAAGGGTATAGTCTAAAGGAACTATCTTTCCATTTACCTTTGCTCCTCCACACTTATTTCCTACATCTGTATGAATTCTATATGCAAAGTCAATTGGCGTTGATCCATTTGCTAAATTTATTACAACCCCTTTTGGTGTAAATACAAATATTTCATCTGAGAATAGATCAATTTTAAAACCTTCCATGAATTCTTGAGCATCTGAGGTTTCATTTTGCCACTCAAGTATATCTCTAAGCCATGCAAGCTTTGTATCAAAGTTAACCTCTGCATTAGCTCCTTCACCTTCTTTATACTTCCAATGTGCTGCTATACCATATTCCGCTGTTTTATGCATGTCAAAGGTTCTTATTTGAATTTCAAAAGTTTTCCCTTGTGGCCCTATAACTGTTGTATGAAGGGATTGATACATATTAGGCTTAGGCATAGCTATATAGTCCTTAAATCTTCCTGGAAGTGGTTTATATATAGTATGAACTATTCCTAGTACTCCATAGCAATCCTTTACCGAATTAACTAAAATTCTTATTGCTGTTAAGTCAAATATTTGCTCAATATTTTTATTTTTATTAACCATTTTTCTGTATATAGAATAAAAATGTTTTGGTCTTCCATCTATATCTGAGTCTATACCTGAATCTTCTAGTTTTTCTGTTATTTCATTCATTATTTCTGAAATATAATGTTCTCTTTCAACTCTTTTTTCTGCAATTTGTCTTACTAAATCATAGTATTGCTCTTCATGCAAATATCTAAATGCTAAATCTTCTAATTCCCATTTCAGCTTTGACATACCTAGTCTATGTGCTAATGGCGCATATATATCTAAGGTTTCTTTAGCCTTCTTTTTTTGTTTTTCTTTAGGCATGAATTTTAGAGTTCTTAAATTATGTAATCTATCTGCAAGCTTAATTATTATTACTCTTATATCTTTTGCCATTGCAAGCAACATTTTTCTAACGTTATCTGCTTGTTGTTCTTCCTTTGGTTTATATTCTATTTTTTCTAGCTTAGTAACACCGTCTACTAAATTTGCAATTTCTTCATTAAAAAGAAATACCATCTTCTCATAAGTACATTCTGTATCTTCTAAAACGTCATGTAATAAACCTGCTGCTATTGTATCTGTATCCATACCTAAATCAGCAAGTATTCCTGCAACCTCAAGTGGATGAATTATATATGGTTCTCCTGATTCTCTCTTTTGCTCTTTATGAGATTCGTTAGCAAAATCATAGGCTGCTTCTATTATATTTAAATCTACATTTAATCCATTTGCTTTAATTTTGTTTAAAAGATCCTGTACCATTAGGTTCTACTCTCCCTTGTAATTATGTTACTAATGTAATATTATTCTCATTATATTTTATTAATATGTATCATTGTAAACTTTTACTATATTTTATTCTAAAATAAGAGGCTGGTTTTTTAACCAGCCAATTACTAATATCATTATATATTAAGGTCTAAACTTTTTCAATAACTTGATATTTATATAATTTCTAAAGAATAAAATTAAATATCATATTGCATTAATGACATTACTTCATATCCTTCTAACTTACCTCTTCCATTAAGTTCTGTTAATTCAATAGCAAAATCTAATGAAACCACTTCTCCACCAGCTAATTCTACTAATTTAGCTACTGCTTCAATAGTTCCTCCTGTTGCTAATAAATCATCAACAATTGCAACTCTTTGGCCTTTTTTTATAGAATCTTTATGTATTTCTAATACATCTGTTCCGTATTCTAAATCATAGTTTACTGATACTGTTTCAGCCGGTAATTTACCTTTTTTTCTTACTGGAATAAACCCTACTCCTAAAGCATATGCAACTGGAACTCCAAATATGAATCCTCTTGCTTCTGGTCCTAAAACAACATCTACATTTTTATCTTTTAAATGCTCTACTATCCCGTCAACTGAAGCTCTTAATCCTTCTCCATCCGCTATTAATGTAGTGATATCTTTAAAACTAATTCCTGCCTTTGGGAAATCTTCAATTATTCTTACCTTGCTTTTTAAATCCATGTTAACTCCTCCATAAGAACAAAGTGGTAATCCACTCTTTTCTAATCTTTAAATTAATTACTTTTTAAGTTATTATTATTTATCGCAATTGACAAAAGCTGTAGCTACACTTTTTTAATACCAGTGTAACCAATATAACTATATTATACTCTAAAAAACCTTTATTAATCACATTTATTATTAATTACTTCTTTTTATGTTATTTAAATACTTAGCTATTTGACTCGCTCTATCAACATCAGCAGTTGTAAGTAATTCTAATACAATTCTTGCATTATTCATTTGACCTACTGTCCCTGTCGGTGGTGTTATAAGTTCTATTATTCTTAATATGTGCTCATCATTTAAATCAATCATATTTTCATGATCCATTATAGCTCTAAGTCCTATGTTATTGGTATTAACTAAAAACTTTCTTCCTTCTTTTAATATTACTCCATTTTCACCCTTTAAGCTAAACCCTGCCCATTGTGCTCCAAGTAATATTAAATCTATGTACTTATTAATACTTTTCATATTGTAATATATAGCAACTGCTTGCATCAATTTAAAGCTTAATACACTAGTTGATATATTCTTATATCTGTATTGACAACTTTTTTGACTTGGGTTTACATATATATACTCTCTTTGTGTACTAGTTTTTTTATTCTCTAAAACTATAATATCAATCCCTAAAGAATCACATAACTCAACATCTTTTTTGCAAGCTAAATCAACTCCTAATGTTATTAGAAGTTTAGCACCTAAGAAGTGTATATTGTTTTTTATATCCCCTTGGTCAACTCCTCCACTTGTAGAAGATTCATCATGTATTACATATTCAACATCTGCATTTAAATATTTTAATACTAAACTTAAAGATGCCATACCACAAATACCATCTACAGTGCCTGTACCACAAACTACAATTTTCTCTCTATTGTTGATTGCTGTACTTAGCCTTTCAATAGCCTTGTTCATATCCTTAAGTAAAAAGGGATTATATCCAGTTATATAATTAGGACAATAAATACTCTCCCAAAACTTACGCATGATTCCTCCTCCATCAAATGTGTTATATTCTAAGCTAAATCATTTCATTTTATGAATGAATTAGAACAATTTCTATAATAATTTTACTATCTTAAAAATAGAAAACAAGTATATTATAATTTAAAACCTAGCATTTGACAAGGATTTTTAAAATTCTCTTAATAATAAGTTTTTAACCCATGCAATAGTATTCCAAAACTTGCTTTTTTATTCTACTATAACCCTCTTTTATTTTTTTAAATTCTTTCATACTTTATAATCGCTAATTGAAAAAAAATTTAGAGGTATTTTTTATAAATACCTCTAAATTAATTAAGCTCTTTTTACTTTTCCTTTTCCTAACTTCTTTCTTAATAGAATCCACGTTGGAGCTGCTATAAAGATTGAAGAATATGCTCCTACAATAATTCCTGTTAATAACGGGAATGAGAACTCTCTTACTGTTGGAACGAATATATAAACACATGCAATAGTTATTAATGTTGTTAATGATGTATTTATACTTCTTGATAAAGTTTGTGATAAACTCTTATTTGCTATTTCAACATCATCAGCTCTTCTCATAAATTTAGAGTTTTCTCTTATTCTATCAAAGATTACTATTGTATCATTCATTGAATATCCAACAATTGTTAATACTGCTGCAATGAATGGTGTATTAACTGGTATATTAAAGATAGCATATACACTTAATGTTATTAATATATCATGAGCTGTTGCAACTAATGCTGCAATACCAAATTTAAATTCGAATCTTATTGCTATATAGATAAGAACTATAACAAATGAAATTGCTATTGCTACTAATGAGTTTTGCTTTAATTCATTTCCTATTGAAGCACCTATTGTATCTTCTGATTCTGGAGCTTCTTTTTCAAATCCATATTTTTCTTTAATTTCCTCGAAAATTTTATGAACATTTTCACTTGAAATTTCTTTTGCTTTAATTTCTAATTGTTCATTTCCACCATCTGCCTTAACAGTGTTTGTAATAGCACCTTCTGCATATTTATTTATTATTTCATCTACTTCACTTTTATTGATTTCTTTTCCTTCTAAATCAATAACTACCTGTGTTCCACCCTTGAAGTCAATTCCATAGTTAAGACCTCTTGTGAACATAAATATCATACCAGTAAATATTATTGCAAGGGAAATACAAATCATGATTTTTGATTTCTCAATAATCTTATACATTTTGTTCCCCCCTTTTAACTCTAAAATGTGAAGGCTTACTTAACAATCCAATTTCAGCCGCACTGTTCATTAGTATTTTTGTTACTAATAATGCTGTAAATAAACTTACAACTATACCTATCATTAGTGTAACTGCAAATCCTTTAACTGCTCCACTTCCTAAGAAGTATAATACTAACGCAGTAATCATTGTAGTTACATTTGAGTCTATAATTGATGATAGTGCATTTTCAAATCCTCTTTTAATTGAAGTTTTTACTGATACACCCTTTGCAATTTCTTCTCTAACTCTTTCAAAGATTAATATATTAGCATCCATTGCCATACCAACTGTTAATAAGAAGGCTGCTATACCTGGTAAAGTTAAAGTTACTCCAACTTCTACGAATGCAAATAATGTTGTAGTTATATATAATGTTAATGCTAATATTGCTATAACACCTTGTCTTCTATAATAAACTACCATAAATATAAATATAAGTCCTATTCCTACTACCCCTGCTTTAACAGCGTTAGGGAAGGCTTCTGCTCCTAATTGTGCACCAACTGTTTTCATTGATGCAACATTCATTGTTACAGGAAGTGCTCCTGAGTTAATGATTCCTGTTAAGTTTGTTGCTTCGTCCATTGAACCACTTCCAGTGATTGTTGCTTCACCAGCTGTAATTGTTGTTTGAACTGTTGGATTTGAAACCATTTCGTCATCCATATAAATTGATATTTGTTGTCCTACATATTTAGCAGTTGCTTCTGCAAATATTTTAGTACCTTCATCGTTTAACTTTAAAAGTACTTCTGGTTTTCCTGTTTCTTGGTTAATAACAGTACTAGCTTCTTTAATGTGTTCTTTTCCTGTTAAGATTACTTCTCCCTCTGGGGATTTAAAAGTTAGGTTTCCTGTCTTGGTTAAACTTTCAGCAATATCATTAGAATTTGATGCTCCTGGGATATCAACTCTAATTCTTTTGTCTCCCTCAACTGTAACAATTGTTTCTGCTACGCCTAGTTTGTTTACTCTTAACTCAATAAGTTGTTTTGTTTTGTCTAATGTCTTTTGTAACTCATCACTGTCTGAAATATCATCTTTTATTTCTAATAAAACTGATACCCCACCTTGAAGGTCTAACCCTTTCGTAATAGCTTCATTAAAGGATTTTACTTTGTATCCTCCAATTTCAAAGCTTGAAAAACCAAGGACTGCCAAGGCAATAATAGCAAGTGTGCATACTGTGAAAATTAACGAATTCTTGCCTTTTGTTTTCATCTATATCCCCCTCTGTTCCATAATTTATTTTTATTTTGCTTTTCAAAATATTATTATTGTTATTTTTACATTAAAAATTAATAATCTTTTGAAAAGTAAACCAATACAGGTCAATCATTTGTTATTATAGCATAATTAATTTTTAGATAAAAGTTTTTTTAAGATATAATACACAATAGTCTGAAATATTTGTTAGAGGTATTTCAACACATTTATCTTTTTTATGACAAAACTCCTTCTGTCATGCAAATATTTACACAACTTCGAAGGAGTTTTATTAATATAGATATAACGTCTATTTAAACTTATATATTATTGTTCTTCGTTATAAACTTTATTAGCTATTGCTGATTTAACCATTTTTATTTTAACTCTGTCTGGTCCTGTTTGTAAAATGAAATTGTCACCTTCCATAGCAACTATTTTCCCTACAAGTCCACCTCTTGTCATAATCTCATCATTTAATGATAATCCTTCAAGCATAGCCTCATAATTTTTCTTTCTCTTCTTTTCTGGCACTATTAACATAAAGTAAAATACACCAAATACTAAAACTAACGGTATTAATTGTAATACTATTCCCATTTAATTCATTCCTTTCTAGTTTAAAACAAATATGAAACCTAATTCATTAAAAAAGAGTTTACTATCTTTGACCTATGTTGTCAATACGCTATTTAATATTCCACTCTTGTAATTTTCTTGCCTTAAACTCTGCATAGTTACCTGCATCAATGGCATCTCTTATTTCTTGCATTAAATTATTGTAGAAATATAGGTTATGTAATACACATAATCTCATCGCTAACATTTCTTTTGCTTTGAATAAATGTCTAATGTAACTTCTTGTATAATCTCTACATGCTGGACACTGACAATTTTCATCAATTGGAGCTCCATCTAATTCAAATTTTGCATTCATAAGGTTTATCTTTCCCTTTGATGTAAATAGATGTCCATGTCTACCATTTCTTGCTGGTAATACACAGTCAAAGAAGTCAACTCCTCTTTCAACTGCTTCTAACAGGTTAGCAGGAGTTCCAACACCCATTAAGTATATTGGCTTATCCTCTGGAAGATGTGGAACAACAGCATCAATTACTCTATACATATCTTCATGACTTTCTCCAACTGCAAGTCCTCCAATAGCATATCCATCTAAATCCATCTTAGTAATTGTCTTAGCATGCTCTATTCTTATATCTTCATAAACTCCACCTTGATTTATTCCAAATAACATTTGATCTTTGTTAATTGTTTTATCAAGAGAATTTAATCTATCCATTTCTGTTTTACATCTTTCAAGCCATCTAGTTGTTCTAGCTACTGAGTTTATTACATATTCTCTTGTTGATGGATTTGGTATACATTCATCAAATGCCATAGCAATTGTTGATGCTAAATTACTTTGAATTTGCATTGACTCCTCTGGCCCCATGAATATCTTTTTTCCATCTATGTGAGAGTTAAAGTAAACTCCCTCTTCTTTTATTTTTCTCATTGCTGATAAAGAGAATACTTGGAACCCACCTGAATCTGTTAAGATTGGTCTATCCCAATTCATAAATTTATGAATTCCACCCATTTTATAAACAACCTCATCTGTTGGTCTTAAATGAAGGTGATATGTGTTTGATAATTCAACCTGACAATTAATTTCTTTTAAATCCATTGATGATACTGCACCCTTAATAGCTGCTAACGTACCAACATTCATAAATACTGGCGTCTCTATTGTTCCATGAGGAGTTTCAAATCTCCCTCTTCTTGCTTTACCATCTTTTTTTAATAGCGTATATCTTTTACTCAAAATTACCACTCCTTAACTTTCTTTTGTTAAATTGTTAAACTTTATAACAATCTACTTATCCTTTGTTCTTTTTATGAAAGCTGCTATTTCTAGCACCTAAATAATTACTTTATAAACATAGAATCTCCAAATGAGAAGAATCTATATTTCTCTTTAACCGCTTCATTGTATGCATTCATTACATTTTCTTTTCCTGCTAAGGCAGAAACCAACATTATTAAAGTTGATTCTGGAAGGTGGAAGTTAGTTATAAGGTTGTCTACAACTTTAAACTTATATCCTGGATATATAAATATCTCTGTCCACCCACTTTGTTCCTTAACCTCTCCATTTTCATCACCAATTGTTTCAAGGGTTCTTGTTGATGTAGTACCAACTGATATTATTCTTCCACCATTTTTCTTAGTGTTGTTTATAATATCTGCATTTTCTTTATCTAATTGATAGAATTCTGAATGCATGTGGTGTGCATCAATTGTTTCAACCTTTACCGGTCTAAAGGT
This sequence comes from Clostridium sp., assembly GCA_051653165.1. Lineage (GTDB taxonomy): Bacteria > Bacillota > Clostridia > Clostridiales > Clostridiaceae > Clostridium. Next base: position 5,109 of record JBOFVP010000093.1, on the reverse strand, counting down.
TCCAAGTCCAACATGAAGGGTTAAATATGCAATATTAATTCCCTTAGCTTTTATTTCAGATAGTAATTCTGGTGTAAAGTGTAACCCTGCTGTTGGTGCCGCCGCTGACCCCTGTTCCTTTGAATACACTGTTTGATACCTTTCTCTATCTTCTAATCTTTCTGTGATATACGGAGGTAGTGGCATTTCACCTAATGCATCTAAAACTTCTTCAAATATTCCTTTGTAAGAGAACTCTATTACCCTGTTTCCCTCTTCAAGAATATCCACTACTGTAGCCTTTAAATCTCCATTACCAAAGGTAAATACTCTTCCAATTTTAGCGCTCTTTCCTGGTTTTGCAAGACACTCCCACTTATCCCCTTCTATTCTCTTTAAAAGAAGAAACTCTATTTTACCACCTGTTCCTTCTTTTTCTCCAATTAATCTAGCTGGCATAACTCTTGTATTATTAAGAACTAAAGTATCTCCAGCCTTTAAATATTCAATAATATCATGAAATCTCTTATGTTCAATTTCTCCTGTTTCTTTATTTAAAACCATTAATCTTGAAGAATCTCTCTTCTCTAACGGATGTTGTGCTATTAATTCTTCTGGTAAATAAAAATCAAAATCTTTTACCTGCATTTTAATTCTCCTTTTTATTTTCTTTATGTGTTAAAAAAACTTTGTTGATTGTTGTTTTTTTCTTTTGAGCCCCCAAATTTTCTCCCTAAATGTGTATAGGCTTTTTCTGTTGCAACTCTTCCTCTTGGAGTTCTTACAATAAATCCTCTTTGTAATAAATAAGGCTCATATACATCTTCTAAGGTTCCAAGCTCCTCTCCTATAAAATAGGATAATGTTTCTATTCCAACAGGACCACCCTTAAAGTTATCAATTATAGCTTCTAATATTTTATTATCAACTCTATCAAACCCTTGAGAGTCTACTTCTAACAGCTCTAATGCTTCCTTTGCCTCTTTAAAGCTAATTAATCTATCAGACATAACCTCTGAATAATCTCTAACTCTTTTTAGAAGCCTATTTGCAATTCTTGGTGTTCCTCTTGACCTTCTTGCAATTTCAAGAGCACCCTCTTCTGTAATACTACAACCAAAAACCATAGCACTTCTAACTATTATTTCTTTTAATTGTTCATCTGTATAGTATTCCATTGAGCACATTACTCCAAACCTATCTCTTAAAGGGGCTGTTAACATACCAACCCTTGTGGTTGCTCCTATTAATGTAAAGCTTGGAAGGTCTAATCTTATTGATTTTGCTGCTGCACCCTTCCCAATTACTATATCAAGAGCATAATCCTCCATAGCAGGATAAAGAATTTCTTCTACACTCCTATTTAGTCTGTGTATTTCATCAATAAATAAAACATCATTATCTTTTAAAGATGTTAAAATCGCAGCTAAGTCTCCTGCTCTCTCAATTGCAGGTCCTGAGGTAATTTTTAAATCACCATCCATTTCTTTAGCAATTATGTTTGCTAAGGTTGTTTTCCCAAGTCCTGGTGGACCATAAAATAACACATGGTCTAAGGCTTCATTTCTCTTTTTTGCTGCTTCTATAAATATTGATAATCTTTCTTTTACTTTATCTTGACCAATATACTCATTTATCTTTTGGGGTCTTAAGCTTAATTCACCATTTCCATCCCCATTAATTTCTTGGGGAGTTATTATTCTCTCCATAAAATCCTCCAACTTAATTAAGACATTAATACTTTTAGACAGTTCTTAATTATATTTTCAACACTATCTCTCTTTTCTACTTTCTTTAATGCTGTTTGAGCTTCTTTCTCTGTATATCCTAATGCTAATAATGCTCCTAATGCTTCATTAACAGCACTTGCATAATCCTCTGCATCACTTTCAGTCATCCCAAGGTCTTCTACACCATCTATTAATTCATCAGGATTTAACTTATCCTTAAGTTCTAAAATAATTCTTCCTGCTGTCTTTTTCCCAATTCCAGGTGCTCTGCATAAATGTTTATCGTCACCCATCATTATTGCATACTTTAAGTTATTCACTCTGCTTATAGATAACAATGAAAGTGCAGCTCTTGCTCCTACTCCATTTATTGATAAAAGTAGTTTGAACATTTCAAGTTCTTCTCTTGACTCAAAGCCGTATAATCCTATAAAATCTTCTCTAACTATTTGCTCTAAGTATAACATTATTTCTTCGTTTTGTTTTGGTAATCCTGACATTGTACATCCTGATGTAAATATCTTATATCCTATATTATTATTTTCAACAATTATGTAATCTTTAACTATTCCTATATATTTTCCTTTTATGTATTCGTACATTTCATCACCCTTTTTCTTTTTTAGGTCTACTTTTTACTTTAACATAATTAAAATTAATTCTCAATATTTTATTCATCACAATGAAAAAAGAAGATGAAAATCCATCCTCTTTTACTTACCTTAGCTAGTATAGTTTATAGCTATATCCTCTACAGCTTCTAACGTTCCACTTTTTTCATGTTTTTCTATTGCTTCAATTTCACTATTTGCTACCCCTTTAAGTTTTAACTCATCCTTAGTTTTAGTATGTTCAACATCCATTTCGTACTTCATCTTCCCACTCTCAAACTTAAATATGGCTAACTTGTTATCATTAAAGCCTAAGTAATATTTCCCCTCTTCATAGGCACTATTATTAGTTCTTATAAATGAAATTATTGTTTCACCTTTATTTTTTATTTCATATCCATCTTTTTTTGCATTTTCCTTTAATTCATCTAATGAAATAGTTTCAACTCTCAAAGCTTTCTTAATATCCTTTATGGTTTTTTCACTATCCATTTCATCTCCAGTATAATATTGCACCTTTGTTACCTCTGGAAGATTTTTTTCCTTCTGAAGTGCTATTCTTTCTCTCTCTTCATTTTCTTTTTTCACTTGTGATTCTTCTTTTTTATCTAGGTAAGTTCCTGTAACAACATATGAAATTGTAAATATTGCTATTAAACATAAAATTCCGCCTATAATTATTTTAGTTTTTTTATTTATCTTATTTAACATATTATCCTCTCCTTACCTTTTGATTATTGCCACTTTTATCTTATTTATTCACCTTACCTCTCTCCAAAGTAAAAAAATATGAGAAAAACAAAAAGTTTTTCTCATATTTTTAAATAGGTAATACTTCCTTCACAGCTATTTCATTTATAGCTTGTTTATTTTTATTAGATATAAATTCAATTTTTAAATTAATCCTATTTTTCTTAACTGTTTTTACAAAAGTTTTAAGTTCATCAATATCCATGTAATCAATATCTAAAGGGTAAGGTTCGTAATCATTAATATTAATACCACTTTCTGATATATAAAAAGATGTATAATACTTTCCTTTATTATAAGCCATCATTACACCTTCATACATAAATACCAATCCGTCTTCTAATGATTTATTCAAATCATCAATTAATAACTTTCTAACAATTTTATCTCCTATTCCCACGTTATTCACCTCTTGTTTTATCCTATGTTTATCTTGTGTAATAACATTATACATATTTTAAGGGGAATTGTAACTGTCTTATATTACCTTTTTATTTTCTTCATATTTTAACAGTACTTTTTCACTTTCATTTTTATAAAGCTCCTTGGTAAATCCAACAATTCCTATTAACATTATTATTCCATAGGGCAATGCCACAATAATCGAAGCATTCTGAACCATATTAAGCCCCCCTGCAAATAATAGCACAAGAGTTAAGCTTGATTGAATAACTCCTAAAATAATTTTTTTTGAATTCTTAACCTCCGTTTCCCCATTTGAAACAATCATTCCAAGCACATAGGTTGCAGAATCTGCTGAGGTTATAAAGAAAGTGAATATCAAAACAATTGCTAAAATAGACATTGCTACTCCTAATGGATATGTGGAGAAAACCATAAATAGAGCAGTCTCAATCTTTTCTATTGCTACCATTCCAACCTCTAAAGGCGCTTCCATACCTAAAGTTCCAAATACATTCATCCAAACTAAACAGAACCCTGCTGGAATAAATAACACTCCTTTTATAAATTCGCCTATGGTCCTTCCCTTTGATATTCTAGCAATGAAAATCGCAACTGGTGGTGACCACGCTATCCACCACCCCCAATAAAAAATTGTCCATTGACTGTACCACTCTCCATTAACAAAAATATTATTATTAACGGTTAATAACTCTATAAAATATCCCTTAACTCCAATAACCATATTAGTTACCATAGTTCCAAAAGGACCTACAATAAGTGCAATAACCAATAAAACTATAGCTAAAGCTATATTAGTATTAGATATATATTTTATTCCCTTCTTAACCCCAGTACATGCTGAAATTAAAAATAATACAGTTATAATACACACTATTATTGTTTTTACAGCATTTGTTTCAGGAATACCAAATAAATAATTTAAGCCACTTGTTAATTGTAAGGTTCCCATTCCAAGGGATGTTATTATACCTGCCATAGTTGCAAAAACAGTTAATATATCTACACCCTTTCCTATAACTCTCCTTGCCTTTTCATTTTTAATTAAAGGTTCCAACAAGCTACTAATTAAAAGTGGCTTCTTTACTCTAAAATGAATATATGATAGTGCTAAAGCCAATACAGCATAACAAGCCCATGCAGAAATACCCATATGAAGAAATGACTTTGTTAGAGCAAATTCTTTAGCTTCAATTGTTGCTCCCTCCATTCCTGGAGGGTTTAAGTAATGGGTTAATGGTTCTGCCACTCCCCAAAAAATTATTCCAATACCAATTCCAGCACTAAACAACATTGCAAACCAACTTATATTTGAAAATTCTGGCTTACTTTCATCATCCCCTAATCTAACCTTTCGAAATTTGCTTACACATATCCATAAACAAAAAAAGAAAAATAGTAGTATTAGCCCAGAGTAAACGAAATATAGGTTATTAATAAAAATATTATAAACATAATTAACCGAATTTCTAAACCCCTCCTGAAAAAACACAGCCCATATAAATATCAATGCAGAAATCCCCAATGAACTATAATAGATAACATTACTTTTTTTAGTTTCTTTCATCAAATCCCACCTTATTACTTTTTATTATTTTACCATTTTTTTGAAATTA
>JBOFVP010000092.1:0-1317 GCA_051653165.1 Clostridium sp. | reverse complement strand
TTTTCATTTCAAGTACTTGTTTCATTGTCTCTACACCGTACTTTGATATTAATATTTCAGCTGCACATTTATTTGCGATATTAATTGTATGCTCATCAGGTGCAACCCCAACTTTAAATTTGAATTGTTTCATAATACCCTCTCAAAAATTAATTATTATATAGTATTCTAATAATCTACTTTTGGTTACACTTTAATAAAATTCTGATCTGGAAATACTTCTTCAACCGTTAATCCAAGTGCATTAGATATTCTTCTTGCATTTATTAAACTCGGTATAGATTCCCCATTAACAATTAAATAGAATGCTGTCTTAGATAATCCACTATCACTTATTACTTTTTTAACCTTTAAATCATTTTTAGCAATAATTTGTTTTATATTGTTTTCCACTTTACTGAACACCTCCCTTGAACATATTGTACAATATGTCCAGTATAATGGACAAACCTCATATTCCACTATACTGGATTATATTGTTTAGTTTAGTGGAATTAATTTAATATATCTACTATTTCCTTTCAAATACTACTTTTTACTTTACTTTTTTGTTTACTATACTGTACTTTTTGGGTATACTATAGTGGAAAGGTGGAATTTGTATGTATTTAGGTTATATATTAAGACGTGCTCGTAGTCTAAAAGGCTACAGTTTAATTGAATTAAGCTTAAAAACAGGTGTGTCTAAATCAGCTTTGAGTAATATTGAGAATAACAAGAATAATCCTACAATTGATACATTGACTAAAATATGTGATGCTCTAGATATAGAGACTACAAGTGTAATATCATTGAATAAGGATCTTGAAGCTAATTTAAAGCCTAATGGTAGTAAAAATATTGACGGCATAATAGATGATTGTATTGTAAATAGTAGTTCTAGTTACAATATTGCATCTAAGGAAATAACAAATGAAATTACTACAGCTGAAGATGCAGTTAAATTTATTTTATCTCATCCGTCAGTTGCGGATTACGGTAACTTTGATGTCAATAAGCTAAGTGATAAAGATAAAATAAACTTTGCAAATGATTTGTTGGATATGATAAGAATGATTAGTCCAAAATACAAAAAATAAACTATATAAAGGGGATTTTTATGAGAGATACTTCTAGATATTTAACAATTCAATCTTCTATTAATTCATTGCTAGATGAATATAGAACATCTAATCCCTTTAAAATAGCCTCACACTTAAATATCAGTATAAAAGAGACAAATGTTGATCCTGAGGTGTTTAAGGCTAGAGTATATTTTATAGAGGATAAAAAGGGTATTATGATCAATTCTAATTTAGATGAAAAAACAAAGAAAAT
>JBOFVP010000091.1:0-1336 GCA_051653165.1 Clostridium sp. | reverse complement strand
ATAGAGAACGTTAGTTATTATGTGAGTATATATTTATCCTACTTTTGCTTCTTGCACAATTTCAACCTTTTCTATGTTTCTAGTTAGGAACTTAACCTTCCTAGTTTTTAATTCAATAGTAAGTGTATGGGTTTTTAATAATTCTTCTAGCTCTTTTTCATCAGATAACGCTTCAAAGTTCTGAACATACTTTTTATCAAACCTTGATGTATTGCCACCTATCGTATAAATCATAATATAATCAAACATTTATTATCTCCTCCTTTTATATCTTAATCTTTGCCATATATATTGTATTTAATTCCATATTGTTTAATTCGATACTTATTTCTGAATATAACAAAAGCATAGATATCACCCTATGCTTAATATTAAATGTTATTTACTTTTTTTATTATCTTTAACTGCAATTTTAGCAGCACTTTCAAGTAGTAACTTTTCATATTTAATTGTTACTTTATATATTTCCATTTGTGTTTTTTTATCTAATCTGTTTTCTATCTCTTTAATCTCATTCTTATAATCATCTTTTAATCCAATTATAATATTATTATTATTTTCTCTTATCTCATTTATTTCCTTACTGTTCTTTACATGTATATCTTCGATAATCTTTCTATTATCACTAATTATATTTTCTTTTTCAGCTTTTAGCTCAACCATATCTTGCTTATGCTCTTGCTTCATAGTTTTTATATTATCTTTATACTCTTCAACTCTACCCTGTAATACCTCTATTTGTTTTCTAAGATTATCATTTTCTAAACTTAAATTCTTATTTTCATATGACAAAGCTTCACTAGATTTCTTCTCAATATCTAAGTCAGTTTTAACATCTTCAATAGAATCTTTATAAACACTATACTCTGTAACCAATGATGATAATGTATCTATCTTGCTAACGTACTCTTTAACAAGTGTTTCCTTAGTTTCTACTATACTTTTGATATTATTAAGTTCACTTTTAAGCTTTTTATTATCATCTAAGGTTATTGATAGCAAGGTATCCTTACTTTTAGTATCTTCCTTAAACTTATTTACTTGCTCCTGCAGATTTGTAATTAAATCCTGTTTCTGTATCAATTGTTCTGTAAACTTATCTTTTATTCTTTCTTCTGTACTTTTATTTAATTCAAGAGAATTAGTATATATCCTTATTAACCTATAGGCTATATCCTGAAACTCCTCTATCTCTTTCCCCCTATCAGTAAGAGTTTGCTTTGCTTGCTCTAACTCAAACGCTGATATTAGATCTACTAACATTTTATCCTGAGTTAGACCTAATGTACTCTCCAATTCTTTAAACTTCTCTGTTGTATTTGTATCTAATCTAAAC
>JBOFVP010000090.1:0-6392 GCA_051653165.1 Clostridium sp. | reverse complement strand
AGGAGAACCCTTTAATATAATAGAATATGAGTCCCGTGGTGGTAAGTTTAAACTTTGTGAAAAGGATGATTTAGCTAAGTTTACTGATTATCCACTAAATAAAATACTTGTTGCTGGGGAAATTGATTATTTACAGGATAACTATAAGGATATGATGGAACCTTTTAAGGACTACTTAAACTGTGTTTTTACTGCCCCTTTCTATTTTGAGTTTACTGCCTTTGGTATTGATAAGGCTAAGGCTTTACATACTGTTTTAACCCCTCTTGGGTTTAACCCTTGTGATATGATTTCTTTTGGTGATGGTCATAATGATGCTACCATGATTGAATATGCTGGTACTGGGGTTGCCATGGGTAATGCTGTTGATGCATTGAAGGGGATTGCTAGTTATGTTACCCTTTCTCATGATGAGGATGGCATATCCCATTACCTTGAAAAATTTAATATAATTTAATGAATTAGCTCCCACCTGCAGAGGTGGGAGCCTTATTAATTGTAGCCATTAACTAAAGTTGTTTCATTATTAACTCTACTAATTCTTTCTCAGTATTAACATCCCTAAGACCATTAATAAACTCAAGATTAATAGAAAGTCTATTAATTTCCTCAATACTCCTAACATGGTCCTTTGTAGTTTTTGCAGCGATCATAAAAAATAAATTCCCATAATTACCATAATCAAAGGCTACCTTATCCTTCACATACAAAACTCCAATGGAAGAGTTATTTACATTAACATTGACTTCACCATGAGGAATTGCTATACCATTAGATAGCACAAAATGAGCACCAATATTTTCTGCCATTGCAATAATCCCTTTAGTATACTCTTTGTCAATATCTGAGGTTTTCTCTAAAAGCTCCCCTGCTCTAACTATACTCTCCTGCCAAGAATATACCCTATCAATAATTGCTACCTTATTAATATCAATATAATCCTTAAGACTTTTGATTTTTTTAGTTTCCTTTTTCTTCTCAAACCTTTCTACTAAAAAATCAATTACTTCCCCTTTATTTTCAATTTCCAAACTCTCATTTACTACATCTAAAATCTCATTTAGTCTATACTTCCCACCCTCTATCTTTGGTAGGTAGCTTGATAATATTAATATGTCCTTTTCTGTAATAAATGGAGTAATTTTTATAATCTTTTTTCCTTTAAATGTATCTTCCTTAACCTTTAATATACTAATTACATAATCAATCTTACTTAAATCACACTCTAAGAAATTAGAATATGACACCATATCCACTATGTTAACATTAAACATTGATTTGATTTTATTTGCAATTATGGAGGTTGTCCCATACCCACCACCACATACAAGTAGGATATTTTTTACCTCCCTTAAAATCTCTTTATTTCTCTCAACACTTGCTATTAAATGTATTGTAATTAAGGTTATTTCATAGTCATTTATACTACATTGTAGAGCATCTTCCAGTTTTGAAAAGTTCTTTCTAACAATAGATACCACATCATCATAGCACTGAACAATATCATTGCATATATCTATTTCTAAATCTATATTTTTTATTATTCTATAAATAGCTGCCTTAATATGATTTATCAACCCATTTATTAGAGCCTCATCATTTCTTAGATTTATACCAGTATAATCACTTATTTCATTAATTGTTTCCTTAATTATTAAAACAATTTCCACCCAATTTTCATATATGTAACTATTAATCTTATTTGACATACAGCTTTCTATACATCTAGAAAACCCAAGAACCTCACTGTCTATAAGATTAACCTCTAGAACTTCATTAAGCTCATTTATATAATTTCTTACTACTTTATATGATTTGCTTCCTATAGCAACCTTGTCTTCACTTAATTCTTCACGATAGTTACCATTCTTTATTCTCATAAATGCCACAATTATATGTAACCATACTGGATAGAAGTAATTTGGATTTTCATTATTCATATCCTTTTCAATTCCTTCTATTATACCCTTTAACTTGCTTTGACTTATGTCTATACAAAGTTCTCTTAAATAATTATGTACAAGTCCCCATTCCTCATCTATATTATTTTTTTGGATTTTTCGCAGATCCCTTGAAAAGTTCTTAATTATGGTATGTCTTATGCTTCTTTCATCTGAAACTATTTCATTATTTACAATTTTTATGTACTCATCCTCTATATCTTCTATAACTATACTCATGTCCCCTCTTATAGATGTTCTACTTACATTTAATTCTTTTGATAATGCCGACAAGTTAACTTTTCCGTCTATTAATAATTTAGCCTTAATGTATGCTGTTCTTTCTTCTTTAGAATATTTATTTAGCTCTTTGAAATCCTTTACCTTATTGCTATTAATAAATTCCTGAGAAGTTAGTAATACACCCTTAGGTAATTTTTCTATCTCAGGAATTTTATTAATCCTTAAAATGAAGTTTAAGCTATCTATATCATACCTTGCCATTCTCTCTGTTATATTACATCCTTTTGACACTTCTTTTATAGATGTATTGTTGTGATTTCTTAAAAAATCTATTACTTTCAATAATCTACTGCTTATATACATTTCCTACACCACCATAGTATAATTTTAAATAATTATACCATAAATCTACAGAGTTTTTAAGGTATTTATACATATTTACAATTATTACGTGAATAATTCAAATATACCTAGAGCTGATGGCAACACACTCTCCCCAGATACAGGGCCCTTCAATGTTCTGCTCCTAAACCATACTCGTCCTTTTCCTGACATTTCTAATACAATACCCTCATCTGATTTCCATGATTCATACACACTTCCAAGTACTACGGATTTAAAATTAATACCATCATCCCACGCCACTAAATTGCCTGAATCAATAATATATTTTTTTCCTTCCCCTAGCTCCTTCATAAGTATTTCTCCATATGAGCTTACAATAATCTTCCCCTCACCCTTTACCTTTGTATGGAAGAATCCATCCCCTGAAAGGAGCTGTTTCCTTCTTTTTTTTCCAATATCCAACTTTATATCTTCACCTGCCGCTAAAAAACTTTTTTCTCCTAGCATCAAGTCTCTACCTATATCCTTTTCAATTATCTTTATATCTCCCAAACACTTAGGTGCTATTAACATTTCACCACTACCTTGCGCAACAATCTCCTGATGAAAAATACTCTCTCCGCTGAAACTTTTTCCAATCATACTTATTAATCCACCAGTTTTAACGTTTACATCAAAAACTGGATCCATTGATATTATTGAACCAACTTCTATAATAAATTTACTATTATGCTCTGCATGAATTTTTAACGCTTTTCCTTCTCCATCAAATAAAATCTCAAATTTAACACTCATATTTTTATCCCCTTGCATTATTTTCAGGATTTCTTGATTGTATTAAAATCTCTCCTGGCCCATAGAATCTATATACAATCCCCTCCCCACCAAATACTGATGACAATCCTTTTCCTACAGTCTCGAGCTTGTATTTCATTTCACTATCCCATAATACCAAATGATTTGTATCTATTATATACTCTTGGTTTTCAACCAACTCCTTCTTGAAAATAGTTCCATATGCACTAACAAAAAGATTTCCTATTCCATGAGCCTCTGATTGTACTATTCCTTCCCCACCTACAAAATCCTTCATTTTAATACTAGAATATTCAACCTGAATACCATCAGATGATGCTAAAAATGCTGATTTACCAAGTCTAAATCTTTTACTTCCATCTAATTCAATAACTTTTATATCCCCTAAATAGCTTGGAGCTACTAATATCTCGCCATCTTGTTTTGCTTTATAATATTGAATACAAGCTGATTCACCTGTAGCTAACCTTTTTATAGTACTTTTTGTTCCTAATGATTTCGCTTCCATACTAAACACGGAATCCATTGAAATCATTCCTCCACCTTCAACAATGCATGTTTCTCCCTTTAAAACCTTCAATCTTAATACCTTACTCAATCCTTCACATATTATTTCATAATTCATAAAAATCACCCCTTAAAAACATAATAATAATCTTCTAGTTGTTTGCCTGTCACTTCTTTTAAAGCTTGATCAAACTCCATTTCATTATAAAGCTTTAAAATCTTAACTACTCCTTCTGTTCCTACCTCTTTATATATTTCTCTTATTATTCTAGATGATGCGATATAGAAATCCTTAGACCTAATTGTGCTACTATCTAAAGGCTTTCTAAGGTCTAATGGAACAATCTCACCTCTCTCATCATCTATATTACAAATTTCGTTAACTACATAAGTTGATACACCTTCCGTAAACCAAGAAGGTATCTCTTTAGGTATTCCATCCTCTCTTAAGTATAAGTTACTTATGAAATGTATATATTCATGAATTATAGTTTCTTTATACACTTCTAATCCCTTATTAGAAAGCTTTCCTCCATCTATATATTCCTCATACATGCCTATTTCAACTTGATTTGTTACTCCAACTTGTCCTCTTAAGTCACCATTATAAAATTCTGACAAAATGATTTCACATGGCTTCTCATTATAATATTCAAGATAAGTACCAAATGATTCCATTGATTGACCTAATATTTCATCTATAAACTTGATAGATTTTTCTGGATTATATCCATTACTTCTATAGTAAAATGTTTTATTACCTTTCACTGTTTTTAAATCATATTGAGAAATTTTTTTATCACCAACATATTTTATTGTTAACTCTTCTACTGTAATTTTTCCTGAGTCAATATCATTCATTATTTCTAGCCTCTCTGAAAAGCTTAACTTCTTCCCCTCAAATATGATGTTGTTTAGAGTTATACTTATAAATGCCGAACTTCCAATAATAACACCTAAAATTAAAAAATATATAGCTAGTACCTTTTTTTTCTTTTTAAAGTGTATAACTACCAAAGCTATTGTTATCAAGGCAATTACTGTTGTAATTAGAGTTCTACTAATTACACCTGTCAACAATGCTATTGTTGGCATTATTAGCGGTATAATAAATAGTAATAAAATTAGTAATATGATTTTAATTGTTTTTTTCATACAATCCTCCCTAAATTAATAAAATATTGTATCAATAACCTTATAGTATAATTTTACTTTAATATTATTATTTATTTTGTCGATTTGTGTCCTTTTAAAAAAAATAATATAATAATATATTTATAAGCAATATATTATTATATTGTTAACATAGTGTTTTTTTTTTGTTAATTTAGAAATATGTATACACATAACTGCTATATTAGAGAGGATAGTGAAAAACTTATAGAAGAGTTCTGCTTTAATAAATTAGCTCCCACCTGCAGAGGTGGGAGCGTTATTAATTGTAGCCATCATATGAAATTGTTTCATTATTAACATCAAGTATTAAAATCTCCATTTTGCATACTCTTCTTCAAACCACCATATATCCTTCTTTCCATGGTCTGTTTTAGAATCGGAGACCCATAATGTATTTACACTACTTATTCCATTTGTTCTCCTCAAGTATTCAAATCTATCATATACTTGTAACCTTACCTTTTCTAATAATATAGGCAAATCATCCCTTGAAGATGAAGGTGTTCTCTCATCAATGAAGTAAGGTCTATCATTTTCAAATATAAATGTGTCTCTTAACCAATAAGGGCAACTACTTATGTGAGTAAAGGCCTCAAACTTCTCACATTCACTTACTGTATCCATATAATATTTAACCGTATATCTTATATTAGAACCAATAATACGCTCTTCTATTTCCCCTATAAGATAGTTGTTCAAATCATTACCAGTAAAGTATACGTATAATGTCTTAGATATTGATCCATCCTTATTAAGCTTTGAAATATCTTTATAAATATTATATCCCATAAACTTTTCATAACTACTAATATAATTCACCTCATTTTCATATTTTAGCTTAGCTATTTATAAAGCTACTCATAAATTATGTATTATTCTATCCTTATTATATCCTAAAACCACTTATTTTAAAACTATACTCCCAACAGCTGAAGCTAAAGAAATATTAAGAGTTCGTAGCAGAATTAATCAACTTATTAGTAATGCTACAGGTCAACCATTGGAAAAAATAGAGCAAGATACAGATAGAAATTATTGGCTAGATTCTAAGGAAGCAGTTGAATATGGAATAGTCGGCAAAATTATATCTAGATATGACGATATAGATAACACTGATAACAGCAATAACTACTTCAATACTAATTTCTACTCCTATTATAATTAATAAAACCACGACATATGTCGTGGTTTCCAATACTTTATTATATAATTACTACTATCTCTTATTTCTCAAACTAAATTATTTGATTATAGGAATTCTAACAGTAATTGGAACTGATGAATTTGTAGCATTACCTTCAATTTTAAACTCAAAGTGAGTTCTCCATGATTCAACACCATTCATAGCTTGTACTCTCATTTTAA
>JBOFVP010000089.1:0-1302 GCA_051653165.1 Clostridium sp. | reverse complement strand
CATAATCTCTTCTAACTCTTGAGGTGAGTAATCAAACCCAGTTATTGATAATACTCCAATATTTTTCTCTTTTTCTGAGTGTATTTTTATATCATATGAATACTCCTCTAAAAGTTCATATAACTTTTTAAAGTTTTGTTCTTTTTTTGATTTTATATTTTCTATTCCTATTTCTAATAACTCATTTGTTGCAATTTTAAGTCCAATCATTCCTAATATATTTGGACTTCCAGCTTCAAACCTCTCTGGCAGTTCCTCTGGCATCTCTTCATCTTCAGATTTTATTCCTGTTCCTCCATATAGTAGAGGTTTTAAAGAAATTTTTTTATTATAAATATACCCTCCTATTCCTGAAGGACCGTATAAATTTTTATGACCTGCAAATACTATAAAATCTGCGATTTCAGAAATCTCTGAAAAATCTAAAACACCTCCTGTTTGACTTGCATCTAAAACTGTAATTGCATCATATCTTTTTCCAGCTTCAAAAATATCAAGAACAGGTAAAATGTTTCCAAAAACATTTGAAGCATGATTAAGTATTATTAAATCTGGTTTTTGTGATAAAAATTGTAAATTCATATCTTCAAGATCCAATTCAAATTTTTTAAATTTTAAAATTTTCAGCTCTATATTTTTTTCTTTTGCTACTTTTTTTATAACTCTGTAAATTGAATTATGTTCGAAAGGTGAAATGTAAATTGTTTTTATATTTTTATAATTTAATCCTAATATTATCTCATTGCATGAAAAAGTTGCTGAAGAGTTTAATATTACTTCATTTTTTGTTGAAAATATATTTTTGATGTTATTTATTAAATTTTTCTTTATCTCTTTTGCATTCTTACTTTTATCTGAACTATTTCTAGTAAAATTAATCCCTATCTCTTTGTATAACTCCATTGTTCCATCATATACTCTATTAAACTTTGGATATGTCGTTGATGCATTATCATAATAAATCATATT
This sequence comes from Clostridium sp., assembly GCA_051653165.1. Taxonomy (GTDB): domain Bacteria; phylum Bacillota; class Clostridia; order Clostridiales; family Clostridiaceae; genus Clostridium. Next base: position 333 of record JBOFVP010000089.1, on the reverse strand, counting down.
TTTACTCCTTTTAAAAAAAAAAGACTGATTTTTATATAAAATCAGCCATTTTTGTCATTATTTAATTTCTTCATGCGTCATTTTATTTTTAGAAAATATTTTTAGTCACATTGTAGCATATTTTATTTTTCTTAACTACTTGAAATTTTTTTAAATTTTTTTAAATTTTCTTCAAGAAGTCTAAAAAATGTTCTATTTTAGAAAAAAATTAAAAAAAAGAGGCTAGAAAAACTCTAACCTCTAAACTATTAACATAATGATTTTTTAGAATCCATCTTAGTAGCTAAGTATAGGAACGGTGTATCTAAAGCTGCTACTATCCACTTTAAGATA
>JBOFVP010000088.1:0-52430 GCA_051653165.1 Clostridium sp. | reverse complement strand
AAATTCATCGCCAATTGAGCCTGTTAAGGGATATATCGAATGTCTATCTAAGGGTAAAATAAAAGAATCTATGGAATATACTAATTTTAAAGCTATAGCTGGAAATGATAAGTTAGGAGACACATTGCTTGAAGGTATTGAAAGTGAGTTTGAAAAGCAAGGTGTTGCAGATGTTTTTAAGATTTTTGAAACAGTTATGGAAGATAACGAATATAATGTTATAAGTGAGACAAATGATTCTGCAATTGTAACAGTTAAGATGAGTTTTATGGGTCAAACTCAGGAGACAGAGTTAAAAGTTATTAAGGTTAACAGTGAATGGAAAATTGATTTACAATACGGTATGAAAAAGATATAAGGCATTATAGAATAGATATAAATGGTAAAATACAAGTTTCAATGAGTTAACTGAGGCTTGTATTTTATTATGGGTAAATATCATTTAGTGTTTAATTTAGTATAAAATAATAAGATAGGCTATCGTAGTATGAATACTTTACGATAGCCTTAATATTATTAATGGGGGACATTAAAAGTGTTATAAATAATTACATGTTTTTACTAGTAAGAGTATTTACTCCATTTGCTTCAAGCTCAGCTTGGTACTCATTCCAAAGGTCTAGAACATTACCACCAGCTAATTCCTCAAATTGAGCGTTTATTGACCACTCACCATTATTTTCTTTAGATGCTGATTTATTTAGCTCATATAAGAAATCATATTTATCTATATTTTTAGCTCTTAACCAATCTAAGAAAAATCCAGTAGTTTTGTAACTATCAGAATAATTACCACCAACTTTTCTAGCATCTAAAGGAATGCTATCAGCTAGATATCTTGATAAATCTGCAATTCCCTCAAGGATAAATAGTTCAATACCAGAATCAAACTGATAAATATGTACTATTTCATGAGTTAAAACTCCTCTAATTTCTGTAGCTAAATCACGCCCACTATTTTTAAAGTTTTCCAAGTATTTAGCTGATACTACAATTAAAGCTTCAGGTGATGCTCCATTTTTATAAGCAACTCCTTCATGACTATCAATTTTAAATGTTATTTTATTAAAAAATGGTACTTCTTCAGGTTTTTTATATAAAAGTTTTGCTACAGTTTGGCATAATTCTTGTATCAAAGCAGTTGCATCTGGATAAAGTTCATCAAATAATTTAGCTCCTAATTCATTTTCCTTTATATAAGTAACTTTAGGTGAAGTAACAGCTGTCCAAGATAAATTCGTAGTTGTATTTATTGACATATAAAATCCTCCTAAGTGTTTAAATTTATAGGCTGTATTACAGGATAATCCTGTAATACAGCCATTGATAGTGAAAAAATTAGAATTAGTTATTGTTATTGAGCGTCTTTGTAGTAAAGTTTTCCTTCTCTCATAAGTCTTACGTAAACTCTTTGAGTAGCAGCACCATACCATAATGTATCGTTTGGATCTTCTGGATAACCAGTTAAGTTTTCATTGAATACTTTGTTAGGAATATATTTAGTTACAAGTGGCATAAATAATGATAATTCATTAACTGTTTTTGCAAGGTATTCAGTAAGCTCTATTCTTCTAGCTTCATTATCAGTAGTTAGAAGTTCGTTTACTACTGGAAGCATGTCCTTAGTTGATCCATCTAACATTTTTAAATTAAGAGAAGTTAAACCAGCTTTCTTTTCTTCAGATTTAGCTAATCCCATATCAATAGCACCATCTAAGAAGAAACTTCTATAAACTTCCCATGGGTTACCATAGTTAGGTGAACCAGGTCTCATTGAAATACTCATCATTGCATCACCATCTGATACATATTTCCAGTAAGCAGATGATTCAACAGATTTTAATTGAGTAGTAATACCAAATTCATTTAATTGGTTAGCAACAGCATCAGCACATAAGAAGAATGTTGGATAAGCATTAGTTGTAGCAATTTCTAATTGTACAGGCTTACCATCTTTTCCTAACCATTTACCATCAGAACCTTTAGTCCATCCAGCCTTTTTGAAGTAATCTTCAGCCTTAGCCTTATCTCCTTCATAAACCTCTAAAGTTTTTTGGAAGTCCTTAGATAAGAATTTATCTCTCATAGTTGGAACTAATCCTGATGAAGTCATATCTGCATCTTCTGAACCTGGCTCAGCGATTAATTTTAAAGTATCTCTATCAATTAAGTGATGTATTCCTTTTCTAACATTTACATCGTCTAATGGAGCCATCATGCTATTAAATTGTAATGATGGTTGTCCAAGGTCAGCACCTAAAATAACTTTTACATCATTCTTTTCAATAACTTCTTTGTATACGTCTGGTGACATACCTTGAGTTTCCATATCAAAACCATCACCTTTAACAAGGTTTAAGTATGATTCTAAACTTGTGAATCTAACGATTTTAACTTGTTCAAATTTAATGTTATCAGCAGTCCAGTAGTCTGTATTTTTCTCTAAAACAGCTTCAGAAGTTGTAACATTCTTTAATTTGAATGGTCCAGTACCTTGAGATTCTTCTACTGGAGGTTTCCAAGCATATAAATCATCTCTTATAACTGATATCTTATCTTTAGTCTCTTTGCTTATTTTTCCATCTTCACCATAAGTTCTTGAAGCAATTACTTCAGCAGCTTGATCAGACCATTTTTGGTATTTGTGGTATGGTGCATTCATAACCATACTTGCAAATAATTCAGTTGTTATATCATTAGTAGCTTTCCAAGTAGCTTTAACTGTATGATCATCAACAGCTTCTATTTTATCAAGATAGTCCCAAATTACTGAACCAGTTATAAAAGATATGTTTAATTGAGAAACAACATCTTTAGCAGTAAATTCAGTACCATCAAACCATTTAACGCCTTTTCTTAACTTAATAGTTGTAGTTTTACCTTCTTCTACAATTTCTGTTCCTAGAACAGGAATGAAAGTTTTATCTGGAAGAGGTACATAATCGAATAACCTTTCGTGCATATAATCTCCAAGGTTACCCACACCTGGAGGAGCTACAGCATTAGCATGTAGTGTTTCAGGAACTTCATATCCCCCACTAGTTCTAAAGATTTTAGCTTCAGCAGCTTTTTGGAATTCATCTTTACCACCACACCCTGCTAATATTGAAGTAGCAAGTACTCCAGCTAAGGTAAGGGATAAAATCTTTTTCAATTTCATAAAAAACCCTCCTATATTGTCATATGTTTTTTTAGTAACCAATTCAAATGATATGTCAAACATATCTAAAATTCTTTTGTAATTGTTTACTTAATAAATTTAGTATAAATCAAAAAATGGTATATTGCAATAGTCGAATATTCAAAAAATTTTAAAAAATATATCGAACACAATTAAAGTGTTAAAAAAACACCTATAATAATAACAAAATGATAATTAGATGGGTCTGTAGTAGAGCAAATGATAATAAAAAAGGTTTTAAAATTACAAATAGTTTATAATTTCAGAAATTAAAACCTTTACAATGATATATTTGTACTATATAATAAAGGTAGATTTCATTAAATGTTATGCGTGTTTTAATGAATTTCGATAAAGTGATATAACAAATAAAACAAATGGAAAAAGGGAGGAGAGTTGCTTCAAATATTATATAAAGGAAGCAAACAAAGGGATATGGATTGGAAAAAAAGAGTTGTAATGATTATTCTAACAATATTATTTGCTACATCTATAACATTTGTAGTAATAAGAATGATGCCAGGTGATCCGGTAGAAACAATGGCAAAAACTTTAATGAACCAGGGTATGGATTGGAATGAAGCTTATGAGAAATCAGCGGCGATGTTAAATATAAATCCTGATGAATCAATTATCACTCAGTATGGTAAGTATATTACTTCATTACTTAAGGGTGATCTTGGAACATCATTATTAAATAAAAAACCAGTGTTAGAAGTAATAGCAGGAGCATTACCATGGACACTGTTTGTATTATCAATATCAATTTCAATAGCCTTTACGGTAGGTATATTTATAGGAATGTATGTAGCGTGGAAGAGAAATACTATAGTAGATCCGATAGCATCGGTGTATGCTTCAGTATCAGGATCATTACCAGATTATATTGTTGGATTACTTTTAATTGTATTCCTTTCAAACACATTGAAAATTTTCCCGGCGAGAGGTGCTTACTCATCTTCAGTTGAGGTTGGATTTAATATAAGCTTTATACTTGATGTATTCTATCATGCTTGTTTACCTATATTAACATATGTTGTTACAGGTCTTGGAGGATGGATACTTGCTATGAAGGGAAGTGCCATTTCAGTACTTGGAGAAGATTATATAATGGCAGCTAGAGCAAGAGGATTATCAGAGAACAGAATAAGAACTAAATATGTAGGAAGAAATGCAATACTTCCACTTGTAACTAGTTTAACTATAAGTTTTGGTATGTTATTTGGTGGGTCACCACTAGTTGAAAATCTTTTTGCTTATCCAGGAATAGGGTTTTACTTAGGACAAGCAATTAGTAATAGAGATTATGTTTTAATGCAAGGTTTATTCTTAATGATAACAATTGCAGTTGTTATTGCAAACTTAGTTGCGGATATTCTTTACGCTAAGTTAGACCCAAGAATAAGAGATAGAGGTATGTAGTAGAAAGGGGAATGACTTAAATGAATAAAAGAGTTAAAGATTTTTTTAGAATAATGATGAGAAATAAACAAGCCCTTTTTGGCATGGTTATATTAATTATATTTTTCTTAATGGCTACTGTTGGTCCAATGATTATTCCAGAATCAACAACAACAGATTATGCAAATAGACTTCAAGGACCATCATGGCAACATTGGTTAGGAACAGATTATGCAGGTAGAGATACATTAGCACAATTTGTACATGGATCAAGGAATGTTCTTTTAGTTGCATTTATTGCAGCTATAATCACAATAACTATAGCATTCGTTTTTGGTACAATCTCTGGAGTTGCTGGAGGTTTAGTGGATGAAATTTTAATGGGAATAGCAGGTGTAATGTTAACAGTACCAAGTTTCCCAATAATGATGGTTTTATCTATGGTTATTAAGATTGAGAATCCGGTTACCTTTGGTCTCGTGCTTTCGTTGTGGTCTTGGGCAGGTCTTGCAAGATCAATAAGAGCTCAAATATTATCATTAAAGCATAGAGACTTTATAGAAGCAAGTAGAGTTTTAGGTATGGGATTATTCCATATTATTTTTAAAGAAATGTTACCAAATATGGTTTCATATATATTAGTTAACTTTATATCAATAATGAAGGGTGCTATAACAGCATCAGTTGGTCTTATGGTTATGGGTCTTGTACCATTTTCATCATCTCATTGGGGAATGATGCTTAACCTAGCAACTACAACAACAGGAGCAATGTATGGATCAACAGCATTAATCTATTTCTTGACACCAGTTTGTGGGATAATGTTATTCCAAATGGGATGTTTATTCTTTGCAAATGGTCTAGATGATGCACTAAATCCAAAATTATCATCACAGTAAGGAAGGTAATAAAGATGGCAAAAGATATATTAAAAATTGAAGATGTAACAGTAGAATTTTTTCTTCCTAAGGGAGTTTTAAGAGCGGTAAATGAAGTTAACCTTAATATAAGAGAAGGTGAAATAATAGGTCTAGTTGGTGAAAGTGGTAGTGGAAAAACAACTCTGACTTCAACTATATTAAATATAGTTTCAAAACCAGGGAAAATTACTGGTGGAAAAATTATATATGATAATAAGAATATATTTGATATGAATATAAAAGATTTGAATGCCTTTAGATGGCAAGATGTTGCTATGATATTCCAAGCAGCTCAAAATTCAATGAATCCAATAATGACGATAAAAGATATTTTTGTAGAGACGGTAGAAGCTCATGATTTAAAAATGACTGAAGAAGAAACTGTATTTAAGGCTACAAAGCTATTAGAATATGTTAGATTAAATCCAGAAAGAGTTTTAACTTCTTATCCACATCAATTAAGTGGAGGAATGAAGCAAAGAACTATTATAGCATTAAGTTTAATATTAGATCCTAAGATATTAATATTAGATGAGCCAACAACTGCATTAGATGTTATAACGCAAGCGTATATATTTGATATTTTAAAAGAAATACATGAAAGATTAAATATTACAATGATAATGTCAACACATGATGTTGCTGTTATAGGTTCAATGGCAGATAGATTAGCTGTTATGTATGCTGGTGAAATTATAGAAATAGGAAGTGTATATGATATTTTTGAAAATCCAAAACATCCATATACAAAGGGATTAATTTCAGCTACACCATCATTAACTGATGATATAACTAAGAGAAAAGCAATTCCAGGAACGCCTCCTAATTTAATGCAAAGACCAGATGGATGTCAATTTGCACCAAGATGTGAACATAAAAAGGATGAATGTTTATCAGGAAGATTACAACTTAGAGGAGCAGGGGAAGACCACTTTGTAAGATGCTGCCGCTTTGAAAGGTTAGGTGAAGAGTAATGTCAAATTTATTAAGTATTCAAAATTTAGATATGTACTTTAAATCAAATAAGAAGAAAGATAAGAAAAAGGTTGGGGCTGTTGTTGATGTTAGCTTTGATTTAGAAGAAGGACAAATAATGGCTGTAGTAGGTGAGTCAGGTTGTGGAAAAACAACTATAGGTAAGATAATTGCTGGACTTCAAGATCCTACAGGTGGTAAAATTATATATAGAGGGAAAGATGTTACCACAATGAACAGTAAGGAAAAGGATGATTTTAGAAGAGAAGTTCAAATGGTTCACCAAGATTCATATGCTGCATTAAACCCAGCAAGAACTTTATTTAATTCACTAAAAGATCCTATAATAAAACATAAATTAGCTAAAAATGCAGATGAAGCTAGAGAAAAGCTTATGGATCTATTTAAGTTAGTAGGATTAACTCCAGCTGAGCATTTTATAGATAAATTTCCACACCAATTAAGTGGAGGGCAAAGACAACGTGTACTTTTAGCGAGAGCTTTGTCAGTACAACCTAAATTAATAATAGCAGATGAGCCAGTTTCAATGGTAGACGTTTCATTAAGAATATCATTACTAGATTTAATGTCTAAAATGAATACGGAATTAGGTATATCATTTATATATATAACACATGATTTAGCAACTGCTAGATATATAGGAAGAACTGGTACAATTGGAGTTATGTATTTAGGAAAATTAGTTGAAAATGGGGATTTGAACAGAGTACTTCAAAATCCTAGACATCCATATCTTCAAGCGCTGATATCGGCAATACCTGTACCTAATTTAAAGGTAAGTAGAGGTAAAAGACAATTGCCATTAAAGAGCTTAGAGATGCCTAATCCAGCAGATCCACCAAAGGGTTGTAGATTTAATCCAAGATGTATTTATGCTGAAGCAATTTGTGAAACAACTGAACCACAATTACAATTAGTAGGGAGCGATAAAGTATCATGTCATTGTCAAGAAAGAGTTCCAAAGTGGGAATATTAGAAGTAATACCAAGAGCGTTAATTACATTTTTTAATAAAATTTCAATGGTTTTATTAATATTAGGATTAATAAGCTTATATTTAACAAAATATAATAACGAATCACTACCTATAGCTGTATTATCTGTAAGTATATCTACAATATTAATTATAGTTACAACAGTAATGCTAAAGTATAGTAAAGAATAGATTTGTAATAATTTACATAATGCCTACCAATTTAAATTGGTAGGCATTAATATGAAGTGATTAAAGTTAAGATGAGTGAGTTTTATAAAATATTAATGTTGAGTTTGATATATATGATATGATAGTATATACTAATAAATATTAACTCAAAAAGAAAAGTAGGAGAGAGTACCATGAGTAATAGCGAGTACTTGTATATGAATATCTATAGGGATCTGAAGAATGGGATTTTAGAAGGAAGATATAATATATCTGAAAAGTTACCAACAGAAAAAGAATTATCTAATAAATATAATGTAAGTAGAATTACATGTCAAAAAGCTATGAATTTATTAGTTGAAGAGAAGTTGGTAGTAAGACATCCTGGGATTGGAACTATAGTTGCAGATACAAAACATGAAAATAGTACGGAAGAAAAACATAACAATGAACAAAGTGTAATGCTTCAAACACATAAGTCTACTAAAATAATAGGATTAGTTGTTGAGGCTATATGGGATTGTTTTGGTATAGGGATATTTGATGGAGCTTATGACATGGCACAAAAGCTTGGATATAATTTAATTATAAAAAAATCTTTTGGAAATCAAGCCAAAGAGGTTGAAGCTATCGAGGAGTTAATTGGATTAGGAGCAGAAGGAATTATAGTAATGCCAGTTCACGGAGATTACTATAGTGAAAAAATCCTAGAACTTGTAGTTCAAAAATATCCAATTTTATTTATTGATAGATTCTTAAAGGGGATACATGTACCTTTTGTAGGAATTGATAATCAAAAAGCATCTATGGAGGCAGTTAATTATCTAGTTGATAGGGGACACAAAGAAATTGGATTAATTACATGTGAAGATAATCAAGCAACTACACTAGATGCAAGAAAAAAGGGATATGTTGATGGTATAGTTAACAATGGATTAATAGCTAAAAGAAGATATATATATAATGAGCTACCAATTGTAATACCAGAAGTTGAATGCTCCGAAATGTTAAATAGGGAGATAAATAATATTGAAGAATATATAAAAGAAAATGCAGAGATAACAGCATTATTAACAACCGAATTCTATATGGCAAAGGTATGTAAATTAGCAATAAAGAATTTAAAGAAGAGAATACCAGAAGATATAGAAATTATTTGTTTTGATAGTCCGGCTGTATACTTAGGGGAATATGAGTTTACGACTGTTGTTCAGAATGAAAAAGAAATGGGTAGAAAAGCTGTTGAAAATTTATATGATATTATAGCAGGTAAAGATGTAGAATTTGTTTCATATGTTGATGCTAAAATAGTAAAAGGAAGATCTACAAAGGGGTAGATTTAACACCGTATCAATAATAATTGGTGCGGTTATTTTTTTATTCTTTTTAAATAACTCAATAAGTTTGTAAAAGTTATTTAAGTGAGTTTAGTAAATGAAAATGCTCTAGAAATAAAATGTTATAAATATTGTTATAAAGTTTGTTATATATAATTGACATATCAAATGATGTATTGTATTATAATATTAACACGCATAACGAAGGATTAAGATTTAAGAAAACGTATACTAAAACAACTTTTTGGCTTTTTAAGTAATAGGAGGAAAAGATATGGAAAAATATATGGATGATTCAGCTATCCTTCTTCATGATTTTGAGGAGAACAGCAAATATTTTGGAGCAGTAGCTCCACCTATAATGCAAACTTCATTATTTTGTTTTGAAGATTGGGATCAATTTTTAAATGGGATAACTGCTGAAAGAAATAATTATGTATACTCAAGAGGAGTAAACCCAACAACAGAAATACTTGAGAAAAAGTTAGCAAGCTTAGAAAGAGGAGAAAAGTGTAAATGCTTTGCATCAGGAATGGCTGCAATTAGTTCAACAATGTTTACTTTCTTAAAGCAAGGCGATCATATACTATTTGTAAATAATTGCTATGGGCCCGCAGTAGCTTATAGTAAAGCACTTGAAAAGTTTGGTGTTGAAAGTACAAATATATATATAAATGATTCAAAGGATGTAGAGGAACATATAAAAGAAAATACAAAAATGATATATGTAGAAAGTCCATCTACAATGAATTTTGATTTATTAGACTTAGAGTTAATTGCAAACATGGCGAAGGAAAGAAATATATTAACTGCCATTGATAATACATGGGCAACACCATTATTTCAAAAGCCATTAGAATTTGGAATAGATTTAGTTCTTCATTCATGTACAAAGTATATGGGAGGACATTCAGATACAGTTGGTGGTTGTGTAATTGGAAAGTATGAATTAGTTGATAAGATATTTGAAATTGGTCATCAATTTGGTGGAGGATTAATGAGTCCATTTGATGCATGGTTAATTTTAAGAGGTATGAGAACTTTACCACAAAGATTAGCGTTCCAACAAGATTCAATAAAAAAAGTACTAGAAGTATTACAATCACATGAAAAGGTAAGAAAGATAAATCATCCTTTATTATATACAGGGGAACAAAAAGAGTTATTCGAAAAACAAATGAAAGGATACACTTCTTTATTTAGTATTGAGATTGACTTTAAAGATTATGATGATGTTAAAACTTTCTTTAATAGCTTAAAGATGTTTAAGCTTGGAGTAAGTTGGGGTGGATTTGAAAGTTTAGCAATTACACCAAACTACAATAATGAGGCTACAGCTAAGGGATTAAAAGATACTCATATAAATAAGGATACGGTACGTATTTATATTGGGTTAGAGGCACCAGAGTTATTAATAAATGATTTATTAGAAGCATTAAGCAAAATAAAGTAGAAGTATGGAGGAATTGAGAATGGAATTTAATTATAAGTTTATAGAAGAATTAACACAAGTTCATGGAATATCAGGTCATGAAGAAGAGGTTGCAAAGTTATTAAAATCTGAGTTACAAGGTAATTATGATGAATATAGCTTTGACAATATTGGAAGTATAATTTTCAAGAAGCAAGGAACTAAAAGTAGCCACAAAATAATGGTTGCAGGTCATATGGATCAAATTGGATTCCTTGTAACAGATATTGATGATAATGGATTTGCATATGTTAAACCAATTGGAGGTTGGTGGGTAACTCAACTTATGACAAATGAAGTTATTGCTAAGACTGAAGATGGAAAGTTTATTCCAGGGGTAATAGGACACAAGCCTTCAAAGGATTTATCAAAGAAAAAGGAAATCGAATGGACTGATATATTTATAGATTTTGGAGTTGATAATAAAGAAGAATTATTATCATATGGTATAGAAATTGGTACTCCTATCGTTCCAGCATCAGAGTACACTCCACTTGCAAACCCAAGATATGTAGCAACAAAAGCTTGGGATAATAGAGTAGGTTGTGCAATTGGATCAGAAGTTATGAAAAATATTTCAAAGGAAAACTTTGAGGGAGATCTTTACTTTGCAGGAACTGTTCAAGAAGAAGTTGGAATTAGAGGAGCTAAAACTGCTTCTTATAAAATTAGACCTGACTTTGCAATTTCTATAGATATTGGAGGATATGGTGATACTCCAGGTTGTAAGAGTTATGACTCTACATTAAAGCTTGGTAAGGGACCAGGGATAATGTTCTTAGATGCAACTTGTATAGGACATAAGAAGTTTGTTAAGTTTGCTAAGGAAGTAGCTAAGAAGTATGATATACCATTCCAAGTTGATATTATGCTAAATGGTGGAACAGATTGTGGTGAAATGCATAAGCAATATGATGGATGTGCAGCATTAACATTATCAATTCCAACAAGATATGGACATTCACATAACAGTATAATACACTTAGATGATTTAGAGAATGCATCAAGATTAATCAAGGCAATTTGTGAAGAGTTAACAGAGGAAAAAGCTAAAGAAATAAAAAGCTTCGAATAAAAGAAGATATTAAACACGGAACATTATATATAAATTATAAGACCAAAAAGAATTCTAGTTACACCCTAGAATTCTTTTTAATTTTGATTTAAATTAAGAATTCTTAAGTTTTTTGTATTAAATATGAAATAATAATGTACTATAATAATAGTAGGTTGAGAGGAGTGATAATATGAATAAATGTATCTTAGTTGTTGATGATGAAAAAGAAATAAGACAACTCTTAGAAATACATCTAAAAATGAAGGATATAACGTTATAACGGCATCTAATGGAGTGGAAGCATTAGGACTGATAGAAATAAATAATATAGATTTAATTATTCTAGATATAATGATGCCAGGGATAGATGGATTAGAGGTATGCAGAAAAATAAGAGAAAAAAGAAACTTACCAATATTAATGTTAAGTGCAAAATCAGAGTGTATGGATAAAATACAAGGTATATTAACAGGTGCAGATGATTATATGACAAAGCCTTTTGACTCACTTGAGTTAATTGTTAGAGTAAAAGCTTTAATTATAAGAACTTATCTTTTTAATAATCAGACAAGTGAAGAAAATAATATTATAAAGATTGAAAATTTAATAATAGATAAAAGTTGCCATAGAGTTTCTGTAGATAAGGTTGAAATTAATCTAACTGCAAGGGAGTTTGATATATTATATTTATTAGGTGAAAATAGAGGTAAAGTATTTAGCTCTGAGGAAATATTTGAAAAGGTTTGGAAGGAGCAGTATTTTCAGTCTAATAATACTGTTATGGTCCATATGAGTAGATTAAGAGATAAACTTAATAAGTATACTGATGGGGCAAAAATAATACACACAGTATGGGGAGTTGGATATAAAATTGAGAAATAATAAGCTTGTAAACTGCACACTTATACCTTTAATAAATTTAGTTGTATCAATTATTTTAACTATATTAATAATGTGGAGTGGGAGAGAGATAATCTGGTTCCTTTATAAAACTACAACTATTGAAATAATAAATTATATTGTGTGGATGATATTTGATAATAATCAATTAATTCTAACTATAGCAATGCTTTTAATGGCATTTATATTTACTATACTAAGCTATAGAAAGGCTAAATTTTTATCGGAGAAGCTTATTAGAAAAGATGAATTAGAAGTATATAACAGAGCTGTATTAAAAATATTGGAAAAAACAGAGTATATGAAAAATGGGGACATAGATACTAATATACCAGAAATATATGATGGATACCCATTAGAATTAGCTAAAAATATAAATAACATTGTTATTAAGCTTAAAAATATAACAACAGAAGAAAAAAGAGCACAGCAGACTAAAACCGATCTTATCACAAATGTGTCACATGATTTAAGGACACCATTAACTTCAATTATGGGATACTTAAGTTTAATTGAAAGAGACGAATATAGGGATGAGATACAATTGAGACATTATACTGTAATTGCTTATCAGAAAGCTAAGGCTCTAAATATATTGATAAATGATTTGTTTGAGTTGACAAAGATGCAAAATAGTGGAGTAACTTTGAATAGAAGTAAAATTGATCTAGTAGAATTGATAGGTCAAATTATGGCTCAGTTCCAATATGAATTAAGTAGTGCGAATATGGTAAGTAGATTATTTTTTTCAGATGATAGGTTAATTATTAGTGGGGATGGAAATAAGCTTGTTAGGGCAATTGAAAATATAATAACTAATGCTATTAAATATGGCAAGGATGGAATTTATATAGATATTAAGACATATAGGGTAGATAGTAGTGCGGTTATTGAAATTGTTAACTATGGAGAAGAAATATTACAAACAGATTTAGAATTCATTTTTGATAGATTTTATAGAATAGAAAAATCAAGAAATAGAGAAGCAGGAGGGACTGGGTTAGGATTATCAATTACAAAGAGTATTATAGAGTTACATAATGGAAATATATGTGCAATAAGTGAGGAGGGTAAAACAATATTTAGAGTTGAAATTCCTTCGGTATAATTCTTTTAAATTCTTGACACTTCAAATGTATGGATATAAACTTATATTAAGGTAAATATTTACAGTTAGGAAGTGTGGTTATGAAAGGTAAGAAAAAGATTAAAAACATAATAATAGCTATAGCAATACTTATAGTAACAGTAGGTGGATTATTTTTACTATCAAAGATACAGAATATAGGAGGAAATAATCACGATAAAGTTTCAGGAGGTAAAAGTGAAGAAACCTCAGGGGAAAGCTCTGGAACTACTACATTAGCAAGTGGAAAGGGAAGGGTGGTAACATATTTTCCAGGTTGGGCAGTATACTCTGCTGAGGGAGGAAAAAAGTATGAGGTTAAGGATATACCATGGGAGAAGATAACTCAAGTTAATCATGCTTTTTTTGAGGTTAAGGAAAATGGAGAAATTGCATCTACAGACAAGTGGAGTGATTTTGAAAATACTCAAATTTGTCCTGAAGGAGCAGCAGATTGGACAAAATATCCTCAAACAGGATATGAAGAGGGGGCTGTTTTCGGACATTTTGGGGCATATAAGTACTATAAGGAAAAATATCCAGATGTTAAGATACTAATTGCTGTTGGTGGTTGGACAAGAAGTAATAACTTTCATGAAGTAGCAAAAGATCCTACTAAAAGAAAAGCTATGGCAAATAGTATGATAGAATTAATGAAGCAGTACCCGTTTATTGATGGATATGATATAGATTGGGAGTATCCTGGAGAATCAAGAGAATCATCAGATCAGTGGGATAGAGGTGCTAAAGGGGGAAAAGAGGATAAAGAAAACTTTACGTTATTATTAAAGGATATTAGAGAAGCTTTTGATAATAATAATATGAAAGATAAAATGCTTACAGTTGCTGTTTCAGCAGATCCCAAGAAAATTGATAATACAGAACCTAATAAGTATCATAAATATGTAGATTTTATTGGAGTTATGACATATGATTTTGCAGGTGCATGGGATAAAACTACAGGGCATTTAGCATCAATAAAGAGTAGTAAAAAAGATCCATTAGAGGGAAGAGGAAGTTTTTCATTAGAGGCTGTATTGGAAGTGTTTAGTGAAAAATATAAGGTTCCAAAGGAAAAACTATATGGAGGAGCACCTACTTATTCTAGGGGGTGGTCTGAAGTTGAGGCAGGTCCTAATGGTGATGGATTATATCAATCAGGAAGTGGTAATTATAATGGTAATTTAGGTCCAGGTGGGCAATTTAGGTGGTATGAAGTTAAAGCTCTTGAAAAAGAATCGGGATGGAAAAAATTTAGAGATAAGGAAACAAAGACTCCTTATTTGTATAACTCTTCAAGTAAGCATTTCTTAACATATGAAGATGAAGAATCTTTAAAGGAAAGGTGCAATTTTTTAATAGAGAATGGATATGGTGGAATGATTATTTGGGATGCTAGTGGGGATGATACTAGTGGTTATCCAATGCATTCAATAGTATTTGAAGCCTTCGGTAATAAAGTGTCACAAGGGGTAACTAAACCATCAAATGATGAGGATAAAGAGGTAGTTAGCAATAAAGATGAGGAGAAAGAAGAACCACAAGAATCTGAGAAGACTGAAGGTTCTAATAGTGAAGGGCAGGGGAATCAAAATAATGGTACATGGAATCAAAAAGGAACATATTCAGCAGGTGACATGGTAACATTTAATGGTAAAAAATACAAGTGCTTACAAGGACATACAGCTCAACAAACATGGGATCCTGTAAGTGCTCCATCTTTATGGCAAGAAGAATAGGAATTAAGGTGTTGTTACTAACAACACCTTAATCTACATCTAAAAATTTAAGTTAAATAATGTAATATTATATATAGTGCTATTAGTAATTGATGAAATAATGTAATAATAAATTGCATTGAGTAAATAAAAGTAGTTTGTATATAAAATAATAATTGACAAACAATAATAGTTATTAGATAATATTAATATAGAAATTTACTTAAGGAGAGATTGTAATGACAAAAGTATGTTTATGTAAAGGAATTTCAGAAGAACAAATAGAAATAGCTGTTAAAAATGGAGCAAAAACTTATTCAGATGTTAAAGAAGCAACAGGTGCAGGTACTGGGGGTTGCAGAGGCGGAAGATGTAAGTGTAAAATAGAAGAAATTATTGAAAAGAATAAATAATAATAAAAATGATTCAGAGTTGGTATGTATAAACATAATGCTTTTAAGTATTTAGTTTATACATACCATTTTAATTTCATTTAATTTTTAAACATATACAATGATTGAAATAGTAAGTAGGGTTTGTTATAATAATTATTATTAATTAATAGTGGAGTGAGAATATGAGTAATAAGATAATTATGTTATATGATAATAGTGAATATAAGGTTTTGATTAATGGTGAAGAAAAAATAAATAGTAATGATTGTGAGTTGGCATTTAATAAATTTAAAGAACTAATAAAGGAAAATCAAGTGTTTGATGAGTGGAATGTATTAGTAAGAGAAATTGAGGATCTGAACAATGATTCCGTTAATATAGATAAGGAGCATCAATCTATAGAATTTAATAAATTAAAATATTTTTATAAAACAAACAAAGTTTTTTATTCATGTGATGGGCAGATGATTCAATTTACAGGTGGTAAATACTTAATACCATGTATTTTAAGAATGGTGTCTAATAATGAAATTAAAGATTTAAATGAATTTATAGAGTTTTTAAAGTTTATTATAGAGGCGAAGGCATCATATAGAGTAACAGAAGGCTCTATTATTATTTCAAGTGCATCATTTAACTATGGTTCAGCAGAATTTACATTTGCAAATGGAAGAATAAATAAAGGTGCTTCTATTAAGAGTGGAGATTTTAAAGAGTTTAAGGAATATGTTAATTCTATTTTAAAGTAGTATATTTGATATTTAACATAGAAGTTAAGTTAAGTAAATAAGTATCAGATGATTATAATTTTCATAAAATGTAGTATAATATAAATATAAGATTCATCAAAAAATTTAATTTTAAAGGAGGCTTTTAAATGAAGGTAATAAAAAAAGATGGAAGACTTCAAGAGTTTAATGCAAATAAGGTAAAATTAAGTTTAGAGTATGCAGGGGATACTGCAGCAATAGAATTGAATGAATCAGACCTAAAAATATTAGTTGAAGATATTGAAAGGACTTTGATTCAAACAAGAGGAGAAGATGGAAATACTTCAAGTTATGAAATTGTTGGTACAATAATAAAAGTCTTAAAAGAAGATAGGTTTACAGCGGTAATAAATGCATTTGTAAATTATAAAAAATAGGAATAGAGAGTATATCTCTATTCCTTATTTTCTAATTTAAGGTTTTTCAAAGAAATATCGAGGACTTTAAAAGAATGTGTTAATGCACCAACAGAAATAACATTAACCCCTGTTTCAGCATATTCTCGTATGTTTTCTAAAGTAATATTTCCAGAACACTCTATAATAGCTTGTCCATTAATAAAAGCTATCATATCTTTTATCATAGAAGGAGTCATATTATCTAGCATTATAATATCACATTTAGCTTCAAGAGCTTCTTTTACCATTTCTATATTTTCACATTCAACCTCTACCATTGAAACAAAAGAAACCTTATCACGTGCTAATTTAACAGCTTTTTTTATAGAACCTGCATAATCTATATGGTTATCCTTAAGCATTACAGCTTGAGATAAGGAACTTCTGTGATTTTTTCCGCCTCCACATAGTACAGCATATTTATCAATGTGTCTAAATAGAGGGGTAGTCTTTCGAGTATCAACTACATAACAATTTAACCCTTCAATTTTTTTGGTATACTTAGATGTAAGAGTTGATATTCCACTCATACGTTGTAAAAAGTTTAATGCAACACGTTCCCCCATTAAGATGTTTTTAGCGGATCCCTTTAATGTTCCAATTAAATCACCATTAGAAATTGTATCACCATCTGTGAATGTAGTTGAAAAATCAACATCACCAAGTATTTGAAAAACTCTTTTAAAAACTTGCAGGCCACATATAACACCATCTTCTTTACAGATTAGTGAAGCACTGCAATATGTATCATTTTCAATGATACTAGAAGTTGTAATATCCCCATAAGGCATATCTTCAATAAGAGCATTCTTTATTAGATTATCAATAATTAAAAAGTTTAACATAATTCTTATCCACCCTTTCTTTTAAGAAATTTATTAAATCCTCCTCAGTAGGAGATGAAAATGGATGAGGGTAGCATAGGCGTTCATTTATTTTTAAAGCAAGTCTTGAACTAAAAACTATACCTTCCATTAATGAATTTGAGGCAAGTCTATTATTACCATGTACACCAGTGCATGCAGTTTCACCAACAGCATAAAGATTTTTCATATGAGTTTCACAATATGAGTTTATCTCTATACCACCCATAGCATAGTGATGAGCAGGTGAAATAGGTAATAAATCTACACTCATGTCATATCCGCGAGTAAGACATTCCTTATACAAATAGGGAAATCTATTCATTAAAAATCCTTTAGATAAATGAGTTAAATCTAAATATACATAAGGAGTATCAGGTGTGGATTCAATCTCGTGTAGTATTGCATCACTAACAATATCACGTGGTTTAAGGGAATCTACAAACTCATTTAATTCCAAATTTTTAATTATACCACCTTCACCACGTAGGGCTTCGCTAAGTAGCAATCTTTTTCCATTACAATTTTCTTCATATAAAACAGTAGGGTGAAGTTGGAGATAACTAATATCTTTTAGTGGAATATCATGCTTAAGGCATATTGATATACCATCCCCTGTTAATGATGGATGATTAGTTGTTGAAGTAAATAATCCTCCAATACCTCCAGAGGCTAATACAGTACTTTTAGCATGTATATGAATTTCTTTATCATCTAAATTACATACTCCACCAACACACTTGTTATTATATTTTATTATATCAATTAATCTGCAATGCTCTAAAACTTCAATATTACTTCTAGTTTGCATCTCCTTATAAAGAGCTTCCATAATATATTTTCCTGTTTCATCTTTTACATGAGCTATTCTATTTTTACTATGTCCACCTTCACGAGTAAATCTAATATCACCAGATGAGGTTCTGTCAAAAGGAACATTATATTCAATAAGCTGACGTAAGCAATTCATGGATTCCTCAGCTAAAATCTTTACAGCATCCAATGAATTTTTGTAGTTACCAGCCATTAAGGTGTCTTCAATGAAATTTGGTATATCTTCTGTAGACAAAGCTGTTGAAATTCCACCTTGTGCTAAATAACTATTACACTCTCGTAATTCTTCCTTACAAATTAAAAGTATTTTTAAATCCTGATTAAGATTTAAGGCTGTAAAAATTCCGGATATGCCTGTCCCAACAATTAATACATCACAATTAATAATCATATTACTATTTTGAGGATAAGAGGTGCATATTTTCTAAGCTTTTCAAAGCTCTTATCCTTTTATCCTCCTCTATAATTATTTCATTACTCTCGTTTAATAGACAAGAATAAACCTCATCAAGAGTAGTCATTTTCATATTTGGACAAATCATACCACAATCTAATTTAATAAATTCTTTAGAAGGACTTTTTTGCTCCATTTGATGAAGGACTCCCTCTTCGGTTACAACAATAAATCCTTCGCAAGGTGAGTTATAGGAATAATCTATGATTTCTGAAGTGCTTCCTATAAAATCAGCCATATCACGAACTGGCTTGTTACACTCTGGATGAACAAGAACTTCGTAATTAGGATATTTTTGTTTAAGAGGTAAAATATCATCCTTTTCTATTCTTTCATGAGTGGGGCAAAAACCGTTATATAAGTAAAATTGTTTTTCAGGCATTTGCTCAGCAATATAGCTTCCTAAGTTACGATCAGGAATGAAAATTATTTCATCTGAATCTAAATTATTTAATATTTCCATAGCTGATGATGATGTAACACACACATCGCTTATTTCTTTAATATCTAAGTTAGTATTAATATAACTAACAACTTTTGCATTTGGATAATCAGTTTTCATCTTATTAACTCTGTCAATAATAGCCATATCAGCCATTGGACAAGTAGAATTCGAAGCAGGGAGTAATACTTTTTTATTAGGTGAGAGTATTTTTGCACTTTCAGCCATAAATTTCACTCCACAAAATATAATTAAATTATTAGGCGATTCCATTGCTTTTTTACTTAAAAAGTAGGAATCACCAACAATATCAGCTAATTCTTGTATTTCTGGTCTTTGATAAAGGTGTGCCAAGATTAAAGCATTTTTTTCTTTTTTTAAGTTTAATATTTTTTCAACTAAAGTCATAGACTCAACCCCTTTTTATATTTACAGGTGTATATACACCATATAAATGAATATATAGCAAATTTTAGAGCTTGTCAATGCTGTAGGTATAATGAAGTTTTTAAAAACAATAGCTATTATTACTGGAAGAATTTTATTTAATATGGTATATTCAAAGATAAGGATAGTGAGGGATTAAAATGAAAACTACTAGTTTAACAGAGGGAAAAATAACATCGGTATTGATAAAGCTATCATTGCCAATAATATTAACAAACTTCATACAAACGGCCTATGGAATGGTTGATATGATTTGGATAGGTAAGTTGGGAAGTAATGCAGTAGCTGCTATAGGAACAGCTACATTTTTTATAAATTTAGCGTTAGCATTATTTGCATTAATATTAATTGGAACAGGAGTAAAAATCGCACAGAGTATTGGGGCAGGAAATGAAAAAGAAGCTGGAGAATATATAAAAAATAGCTTTTTAATGAGTATTATACTAGCTGGAGTTTATTGTATAATAGTAGTATTATTTAAAGAAAAGCTAATAGGCTTTTATGGATTATCTCCAGAAGTAGAGAAAATGTCTATTAATTACTTAATGGTTTCTATAATAGGAATCATTTTCATGTATTTTAATGCTTTAATGAGTACTATATTAAATAGCTTTGGAGATAGTAAAACTCCATTTAAGGCTAATTGTATAGGATTTGTGTTTAATATTTTATTAGATCCTATTTTAATATTTGGATTTGGAAGTTTTGGAGGTCTTGGAGTTGTAGGAGCTGCCATTGCAACACTAAGTGCAAGAATAATAGTTACATTAATTTTTTTATTAATGTATAAAGAGTTTATTATAGTTAATTTAAAACAAAAAGGAATTAATCTAGAGAAAATTAAGCTTGTAGTTAAAATGGGTGCACCGGTTTCTATGCAAAGAGTAACTTTCACACTTATATCAATATTAATTGGTAAAATAATCGCTGATTTTGGTGAAACTGCAATTGCAGTTCAAAAAGTAGGAGTGCAGATTGAATCAATATCATTTATGACAATTGGGGGATTACAAGGTGCTATAGCTGCATTTATAGGGCAGAATTATGGTGCAAATAAGATTAATAGGGTAAAAAGTGGATATAAAATTGCCATAATACTAACATGTATTTTTGGCGCAGTTATAACAACTATATTTATGATTTTTCCACAAAATATATTTAAAGTATTCATTCAAGAGCCACAGGCTGTTAGTATGGGAGTGGACTATATTAGAATACTAGCTATTTCTCAAGTATTTATGTGTATGGAGATAATAACGGTAGGAGCATTTAATGGTATAGGAAAAACATATGCACCACCAATTGTAAGTGTTATATTTACAGCATTAAGAATACCTATTGCATTAGTATTAAGTTTAGATTATATAATGGGAATAAATGGCGTATGGATGAGTATAAGTGTAAGTTCGTTAATTAAGGGTATATTATTAGTAGGATGGTTTATATTTATATTAAAAAAAATGAGTAATGTTAAGGAGAAGAAAGAAACGTGATCCAAGAGAATTTAGTAAGAGTAATTAGAGAAAAAAAATTATTAAGATATTTAGAATATTGTAATTTTGGATTAGAAAAAGAAAATGTGAGAGTTGATAAAAATGGAAAGATTGCAACTACACATCATCCAGAAGGATTAGGTGATAAAGATAAAAATCCATATATACAAAGGGATTTTGCAGAGAGTCAAGTAGAGATGATAACACCAGTATGTAACACAATAGATGAAGTTTACAACTTTATGGATAATTTAAATAAATTGGTTATTAAAGAATTAAGGGATGATGAATATTTATGGCCACAAAGTAATCCGCCTATGCTTCCAAGTGAAGAAGAGATTAAAATAGCTAGTTTCTCAAATGAAGAATTTATGAAATATAGAGAGGGGTTAGCAAAAAGATATGGAAGAAAAAGACAGGTTATAGCTGGAGTACATTATAATTTCTCATTTAAAGAAGAGTTTATAGGTATTTTATATAACGAACTTAAAATTAAAGAAGATTATAGAGAATTTAAAGATAAACTATATTTTAAAATTGCTAGAAACTTTTTGAAGTATAGTTGGATATTGGTTTATTTAACTGGAGCTAGTCCAGTATTTCATAAGACTTATATAGACAAATGTGCAAATTCAGCTAAAAAAATTGGGGATGAAGATTATATTTTCCCAGGAAGTATTTCATTAAGAAATTCAAAGTGCGGTTATAAGAATAAGGTAAACTATTATGTTTCATACAATAATCCGGAGGAGTATGTAGATAGTTTACAAGGGTTAGTTAAAAACGGATATTTAAGCTCTGCAAAAGAGTATTATAATCCTATTAGAATAAAAAGTTTAGGTGAAGGTGATCAGTTAAATAATATAATTAAAAGAGGGGTAGATTATTTAGAGGTAAGGATGTTAGACTTAGATCCCCTTGAAATGATAGGTATTAAAAAAGATGATTTATATTTAATACATGGTTTTATGATATATATGCTTTTAAAAGAGGATGAAGAAATGACTGAAGAAGTTCAGCGAGATGCATATATAAATAAAGAGATTACAAGTATTAGAGGAAGATGTGATTGTACTAATATTTATTGGGATGGTGAGGAAAGAAATATTAGAGAATTAGGAGAAGAAATCTTAATAAAGGTTACAACCACCTTAGAAGGTATATTAGGATCTGATAATGTAATAGTAATGGCAGTAAGTGATGGAATAAAAAAGATAAATGATAGTAAAAGCACTAAGGCATATAATGTACTATCACATATAGAAGAAGAATCATATATAGACTTTCATATGAATATGGCTAAGGAGTATAAGAATTCCGCATTGTCAACTTCATATACGTTAAGTGGATATGAGGATTTGGAATTATCAACGCAAATTCTAATTTTAGAGGCAATGAAAAAGGGAATAAAGGTAGATATATTAGATAGAAAAGAGAATTTTATATCGTTAGAGTATAATAATAAAAAGCAATATGTCAAACAAGCGACTAAAACATCACTAGATTCATATATAACTGCATTGATAATGGAAAACAAGTTGGTTTCTAAGGTGCTATTAAATGATGCAGGGGTTAGAGTGCCAAAGGGTAGAGATTATGATGATGCAATGTTAGCAAAAAGTGATTATGATTTTTTTAGTGGAAAGTCAACAGTAATAAAACCAAAATCAACAAATTTTGGTATAGGTATTACAATATTTAAGAGAGAATTCTCAGAACAAGATTTCTCTAGAGCAATAGATATAGCTTTTAAAGAGGATAATTCTATATTAATTGAAGAATTTATAGAGGGTAAGGAATATAGATTTTTAGTAATTGGAGATAAGGTTGAAGGAATACTCCATAGGGTTCCAGCAAATATTGTTGGAGATGGAAGATCTACAATAAGAGAGTTAGTTGTGGAGAAAAATAATGACCCACTAAGAGGAAAGGGATATAAAACACCTCTTGAAAAGATAGGCTTAGGTGAGAGTGAAGAAATGTTTTTATCTCAAAGTAACAAAACCTTTGATTATATACCAAATAAGGATGAAGTTGTATATTTAAGAGAGAATTCTAATATTAGTACAGGTGGGGATTCTATTGATTTCACAGATGAAATTAATGTAAGCTATAAGGAGATTGCTATTAAAGCAGCCAAAAGTGTAGGAGCTGTTATTACAGGAGTAGATGTAATGATAAGTGATATAAATAAAGAGGCAAGGGAAGATAATCATGCAATTATAGAAGTTAACTTTAATCCTGCAATTCATATTCATAGTTATCCGTATAAAGGTAAGAATAGAAAAATAGCAGAAAAAATATTGAATTTATTATTTTAATATAAAAGGTATGATGCATCAGAAATAAACATCATACCTTTTAATTAATTTGCATTTCCAAACTTAACATAGTTATAGAAATTTTCAAGAAATTCAGCTCTATGAATATCATCAGTAAGTTTAATCCCGCCAAGTTCAATTTGATAATCTAATATTTCCTGAAGAGGTGGAAGTGGTTTTGATTTTAATATAGTATATAGTACCATAAACATAGTTGTTCTACCTTCACCTTCCTCACAGTGGAAGTGTATATGCGAATTTTGGGGGATAGAGTTTACAAATGAGAGGAAACTATCTAAAACTTCAGGGGTAGGTAGACCACCATCTACAACAGCTAATCTTGTATAGGATAAATCGTTTAGTTTACATAAATCTAATTCAGTATAAGATGTTTGTACTAAGGTTGTTAAAGCCTCTATTCCGCTTTTTCTGTATAAAGAAATTTGTTCACCTTTATGGATTTTAGATATCTGCTCCTTCTCTTTTAACATTACTTCAGGAGTAGATAAGCTATGATTTAGATCTATTCCTTTTAAATAGTAACAAAAAGCTATATTGTTAATAAAGCCGTGTGATTCTTGTCTTAGATCAACAACTATCAAATTTTTATTTAAATATTTATTTTTAATATTTAATAATTGAGAAGGGGTAAATTGCTTACTTCCGGATATATTAATGTTTGTCATATCTCTGAATCTCTCTGGAAATGATGAAATTGAATCATTATCTATGACCTTTAAAACATTAATTGGGGGGTCATTATGTATATCATAACAAGAGATGGATAGAGAAAAATTTAATACAAATAAAAAAACACACATAAAACTTAAAAATTTTTTCAAAAAATTCACCTCCTATTCAATTATAGTATTGATTAGTATGAAAAAAATATTCATAATTATGATAGAGATATATTTTTAATTAAAAAGTTGGAAGGATGGAGATTGATGGTATTTAAAATAGGAAAAAATAATTTTATCTTATCATCAGATAGAATTAAATATAATACATTAAAAAGAGAATTTATAACTCTATCAGTTTGGGCAAAAGAGGAATTTAAGAGAGTATATAAAAGTAAAATTCTTACGAATGAAGAGTTAACAAAAAGTGTAAGAGAAATTTCAAAGAGTATAGTTGAGGAGGCTCTTATAAGAGGATATGATATTTTACAGAATGAAAATATTAACGATAAAAATGACAAATTAAAAAATGAATATTTTAAAAGTTATTATGTATTTGATAAGGCATATGATACATTTCTTCAATCAAACTATAAATTTAATAATCCAAATTTATTAGTGCTATTTTTAAATGCAATAGAAGAAAGTGTTATTAATGTACATGAAGTATTAGCATTAGTAATTTCAGAAGAGAAGCCTCACTTTGTAGCTAGTCCTGTGAAGGGTGAGGATTTAAATAAGGTTGATAAGCTATATGATAATTTAACTGAGAATGAAGAAGTAATAGTGGAGATATTGAAAATTAATCCATATTATGAAAGAGCATATAAGTACATATTAAATAAATTTGGCGATGAAAATAATGAAATTGAAAATTTATGTAATATATTAGATATTGATTTGCAATTAATAAAGAAAGAGGTTGTAGATGAATATTATAAATCTTTAAAGCTTGATAATGAAGAAAACTCAGAAGAATCATTAAATGATTTTAAGGAGTTCTGTAGGTTTATTTCATATGATAAGGAAGAGGAATATATATTAAATATTATTGAGAAGATTAAACAACATAAAAAAGACTTCTCTACTGTAAATGGAATTTACTTTCATTCTAGAGAAGAGGCTGTTATAGCAAGAATGGAAAAGCAGTCTATAGAGAGAGAAATGAAAAAAGTAAAGTGTGAAACAGAAGAGGAATTGGTAACATGTAGGAATAATATACTTAGTGCAAATTATAGTACTATAATAAAAGAGAATTATTTAAGTGAATTAAATGAAAGAATAGATATAAGTATTAGAAAGCATGAAGAAAAATTATTGAACTCTGCAATAAATATGGATACTTTAAATACAGAAGAAGAAATAGTTCAAGCCTTAGATAAAGTTAAAAAAATGACTTTAAGAAATGATGATTTGCTAAAAAAGAAAGTATTAGAGCTAAAAGGATTAAAAGAAAATATTGTTGCTAATAATGAAACACAAAAAATCGAAGCTATAATAAATGATTATGTATTTTTAAGTATTGAGAAAGTATATGAAGTAATTGAAGAAATTTCTGAGTTAGATATAAAGACTGAGGGGCTTAAGGAGAATGTCTGCGAAATGTTAAGTGAAGATGCAGATAGACTTGTCAAAGAACATAGGGATTTAATTTCAAAAGCTAAAAAATATGAGGAAAGAAATAAGATTAATAGAAATAATAGTGAAGAAAATATTGTTGTAACAATAGCAAAGAAATTTTTCAAAGAAAAGGTAGAAGAATACGACAAAAATAAGGAAAAAATTGAGGAAGAAGCTTGGAAATATATAACTAAAGACGGGAAGAGAAGATTAGAAGAAATGGAAGAATAATTTAAAGGGGCAATATTTGCCCCTTTAAATTATCCGTAATATTGAGATTACAATTAGTAGAAAGCCAGAAAGCCAACTAATATTTAAATTACTAATCTCGCTGAATTTTTTACCTAATTTACAACCAATAAGAAGTAAAAATAGTCCAATGAAAAAGCAAAGAGTAGCTATTTGAAAGGGATTTACTTTCATTAAAGAATATCCAAACCCTACAGCTAAGCTATCAAGACTTAATGCTATAGCCAAATATGCAGATTCTTTTATGCTCAACGTCTTAGAATTATCAAAATCGGCTTTAGTCTCATCAGCATAAACTTGTATAACAAACTTAAAATCAAATAGCTTAAATGTAAGAGGATAGTTATTTGATTTCTTTTTAGATATATATGATTTAAAAATACTTTCAAAAAGTCTATAAACACCCAATCCAAAGAGCAATAAAAAACTTGCTATGGAGGTTAAGTTTGTAGGAATAAACTCACTTAACAAGTTACCGAATAAAAGCGAGGTAAATAAGGTTAATGAGCATATAATGTTAATTACCAATGCTGATTTGAGGGGTATAAGTATTTTTTTTGTTCCATAGGCAATACTAGCCACGAATGAATCAAGGCATAAAGAAAAAACTAATAGTAATGCTTGTACCATACAGAGTCTCCTAAGAAGTATTTTGTATATTTTATGATTATTTTATAGAAAAAGTTACATTGAACGTACTTTAATTATAATTTTAGGGGTTTTTAATAAATTATAACAAAAAATACAACTATAACTTTAAATTTTAATTATTACCATATATAATATTAAGTATGAGTCATATAAGGAGAGTTATAAATGAGTATTTTAAAGAGATTTGCAAGAACATATTTATCAATAACATTAGTTAGTATTATACTTTTTAGTTTAATAATAATTTCATATAGCCAAAAGTATTCTAAAGCAGAAGGAACTAGAATGGGGGAAATTACTCTTTCTGTTAAACATGAAATTAAACAAGCCTTAATAACAATTGTAAGAGAAGGAGAAAATGTAAAAAAATGGGTTGAAGTCATTGGGGGATTAAATGAATTAGATGCAAAAAATGATATATTAAACCTAATTAATATAGAGGCAATGTTAAATAATTCTCAAGCAGATTATATTGCTATATTAGGTACTGATGAGGTTTATTTAGAAGTGAATAAAATAGGTATTACTGATAATAAAGAGTTGCTTTCTAGTGGAATCAATAGACTAAAGTCTGGTAAAAATGATAAAAAAGGATATTTATATACAACTGAGGAGGGGTGTAACTTTGTATTTGTTGACACCATAATAATTAATAATGAAGTAAAAGGGTTTATTGGAGTAATTAAAAAGCTTAATAAAGAATATTTAGATATTATAGGAAATTTATATAAAAGAAAGATAGAGTTAGTTGAAGAATTAGAGGAAGATTTAGAAAAGAAATATAATTATGATAAAGAAGGTGGAGAACTATTATATAAAATAATAGGTGATAAGGTTAATAGTTATATTCCAATAAATGGTGAAGGTGCAGGGAAAGATTATTTTTTAAAGGTTTCAGAGCCTAAAACTACTGGTAGAACGGTATATGAATTATCTAAGTATGTTTTAATTATGTTTATAGTAGCTATTATATTAGCAAATACAATTATCTACTACATAGTAAAGAGGAGAGTTGTAAATAGGATAATAGATACTAATAATC
Source organism: Clostridium sp. (assembly GCA_051653165.1). Lineage (GTDB taxonomy): Bacteria > Bacillota > Clostridia > Clostridiales > Clostridiaceae > Clostridium. The sequence goes on along the minus strand of JBOFVP010000088.1, from coordinate 24,521 downwards.
AAGTAAATAATATTGTTGAGAATGGAATGAGTGCTACTAGTTTAAATATAGATGATAGAAATGACGAAATAACATCTTTAAGCAGTGCAATTAATAATATGCTATTAAGAATAAAAAATGATGAGAAAAAACTTATTATACAAAATGAAAGAAATATGAGACTATTAAAAGCCATGTCCAATGGATACCTTTATATTAGGGTGTTTAAAAAGGATAATGGAGATTTATACGATGGAAAAATTATAGAAATGAATGATTCAGCTAAAAAAATGTATGGAATAAGTAGGGATGAAAAAGTTGAGACTTTAACAGAACTAATATCTAAGGTTAATGTAAGGATGAAGAAAGTGATTTCAGATGTGACATTAACTCAAAAGGTAGGAGAACATATATTGATGGAGGATATAAATCTTCATGATGACGTATGGGTAACTTTAAGTATATCATGTTTAGAAGAAAATCATATATCAGTAATTATTAATGATGTTTCAAATATAAAACAAAAATCAAATAAGTTAAATGAACTTGTTAATATAGATGATATTACAAAGCTACATAGTAGGTTTTACTTTATGGAAAAATTAGAAGGATTTAAAAGTTGTGCAAAAGAATTTCAATTGTGCTTTATTGATTTAGATAATTTTAAGGTAATAAACGATACTATAGGACATCACAGGGGAGATAAGATTCTTCAGATAGCGGGAGAGTCATTAAAGAAGTTAGAAGGTGAGAATGTAATAGTAGCTAGAATTGGTGGAGATGAATTTGTGGTTTTAAGAGTAGGGTCACAAGATGGAATTGAAGAATTTGGACAACTTGTAATCAATTCATTGAATAAAAGGGTTAAATTTAATAATTATACTTACAATATAAGGGGAAGTATAGGGATTGCGAAATATCCATTGCATTCAAACGATCCTTTTAAAATAATGCAATATGCTGATGTAGCATTATATGAAGCTAAATATCAAGGTGGAAATCAGTATAAAATATTTAATAATACTATGATGGAAAACTTTGAAATGGATACTAGATTAAAGCAAGGTATTGAAAGTGGAGAATTGGAGGTGTATTATCAACCAGTATTTAATACAAAGATATCAAAGGTTGTAGGAGCGGAGGCACTAGTTAGGTGGAATAGAGGAAATGAGGTTATAGCACCATCACGATTTATAGGAACAGCTAAGAAGAATGGAGATATAGTTTATATTGATGAATTTGTTTTAAAGTCTGCATGTAAGTTCTGTAAAAATCAAATTGACAGAGGTGATGAGAGATTTTCGGTATCAGTTAATATATCTCATAAATATTTAACTATGGATGGATTTGTACAAAGATTAGAAAGTATTTTAAAATCTATTAATTTACCACCATCATCTTTAAAGCTTGAAATAACAGAAGATGAATTAATAAGCGATTATAACACAATATTAATGGTATTAAAAAGAGTAAAAAGATTAGGTGTTAAGCTTGCTCTTGATGATTTTGGAATTGGATACTCATCATTTAAATATATAAAAAATCTTCCATTAGATATTGTTAAACTAGATAAAAGTTTGGTTTTTGATATTGAAGGTGATAAAAAGGGAGAATATATAATTGACACCTTAATAAAATTATGCGGCTATTTAGGGTTAGGCGTAATTTGTGAAGGGGTAGAACAAAAAGAGCAAATGGAACTTTTAAAGTCATTACAATGTACTGATATTCAAGGATATTATATTTCAAAACCTGTAAATAAAGAAGGATTTATAGAAATATACAATAAATTAAATAATTAAACTAAAGCGAGATGATATTATGCATCTCGTTTTAATTTAGAATTTATTGCTATCATTACATTTAAATCTACTATATAATAAAATATAATATGGGGAAAATAAATTAAGAAAGGAGATATGAGTTGTTTTCACCTGAAGAGTTTTTTGTAATACTAAATAATTATAAAGAGTTTGCTATTATTATAAGTTTATTTGCTAGTTTAATAATAGCAGTTTTAGGCGTAGTTCCTTCAGTTTTTGTAACGGGAGCAAATTTAATGTTTTTTGGCCCAGTAAAGGGATTTATAATATCGGTTATTGGAGAAACAATAGGAGCTATAATAACATATTATTTATATAGAAAAGGTTTTAAAAAAGGATTTAATAAATTATCAAATAATAATAAATTAATTAAAAGAATAGTTGATAGTGAAGGAATTAAAGGAGGAATTTTAATACTTCAAGGACGATTAATTCCTTTTATACCATCAGGATTCATAACACTTGCAGCTGCAATTAGTAACATAAAAATTTGGATTTTTATAGTAGCAACACTATTAGGAAAGATTCCTTCAATACTTTTAGAGTCATTTGTGAGTTATGGAGTTATTTCTACTGGAGAAAAAGGAATTAAATTAGTTATTGGATTAGTTGCAACATATTTTGTTATTAAAATTTTATTTATAAATAAAACAAAGGAATGTTAGGAGGAAGTATATGTACAAGTTAATTGCATTAGACATGGATGGAACATTATTAGATGAAAATAAGAAGATAACCGAGGAAACTTACAAGGCTATAAAGAAAGCTAAGGATAAAGGGATAAAAATTGTTTTATCTACTGGTAGGCCTATTGAAGGTGTGGAGAGATTTCTAAATGGTTTAGAGCTAACTAGTGATGATGATTATGTAATAAGCTATAATGGATCATTAGTTCAAAGTGTTAAGTCAAGAAAAGCAATATGCAACAAGGGGTTAACAGGTAAGGATCTTAAAGAAATATATGAAGTAAGTAAAAAATTAAATGTAAATATACATGCATTTTTAAGTGGAGTTGGATTAGTAACACCAAAGAATTCAAAATATACAGAAGTTGAAGCTGAAATAAATGGTATTAAAATTCATGAAATTAACTTTGATGAAATAAATGATGAAGATATTATTGTAAAGATAATGCTTATTGATGAGCCTGAAATATTAGATGAAGCTATAAGTAAGTTACCAGAATACATCTATGAAAAATATCATTGCGCAAAGAGTATGCCTTTTTTCTTTGAAATATTAAATAAAGATGCAAATAAGGGTGTAGCACTTGATTTATTAGCTAGGCATTTAGATTTCCAAAGAAATGAATTAATTGCTATGGGGGACGAAGCAAATGATATTGAAATGATTAAATATGCTGGAATGGGTGTAGCAATGGGAAATGCAACAGATGCTGTTAAAAAAGTTTCTAATTTAATCACATCAAAAAATTCTGAAAATGGTGTTGCAAATGCAATAGAAAAATTGATATTTAATAATTAATTATTAGGGATTCTTTTAATGAGAATCCTTATTTTTATTAATTCTAAAATAGCTAAATGATTAAAAAATATAATTTGTTTCTGGAATAAATGGTATATATTGTTAGATTAGAGGGCGTGTGATATAATTAGAACAATTGGGGAGTTTAAATACAGTATAAGTTATAAAAAAAGAGGGGGATAACATGCCAATAAAAATACCAGTAGAATTACCAGCATACAAATTACTTAGAAATGAAAATATATTTGTAATGAATGATGAGAGAGCAGAAGCTCAAGATATTAGAGCATTAAAAATTGCGATATTAAATTTAATGCCAAAAAAAATTCAAGCTGAAAATCAACTCTTGAGGTATTTATCTAATACACCATTGCAAGTAGAAATAAAATTAATTCAAACAAGAAGTTATACATCACAAAACACACCATTAGAGCATTTAAACAGATTTTATAGTTATTTTGATGAAGTTAAGAATGAGAGATTTGATGGTCTTATTATTACAGGAGCACCTGTTGAACAGATGGAGTTCGAAGAGGTTGCTTATTGGGAGGAACTTAAAGACATAATGGACTGGAGTAAAACTAATGTGTATTCAACTTTACATATATGTTGGGGTGCTCAAGCTGGATTATATTATAATCATGAAATAAAAAAGTATCCTCTTAATAAAAAAATGTTTGGAATATTCCCCCATATACTTAAGCGGGAGTGTTCAGATTTAACAAGGGGATTAGATGATGTGTTTTATGCACCACACTCAAGACATACATATGTTAAAAGGGAAGAGATTAAAAGAAATAGAGATTTAGAAATACTTTCTGAATCAGAGGAGGCAGGAGTATTTATTGTTGCATCTCTAGATGGTAGACTGGTATATATTACAGGTCATTTAGAATATGATAGAGATACATTAAAGGATGAATACTTTAGAGATTTGGAGAAAGGATTAGAAATAGATGTTCCAAAAAATTACTTTCCTAATGATGATACAACTAAAAATCCACTAGTTAAATGGAGAGGGAGTGCAAATATAGTTTTTGGGAACTGGCTTAATTATTGCGTTTACCAAAATACTCCATATGATTTAAAGGATATTAACAATTAAAACGAATATGAATAGAGATAGAGAATGGCTACTTAGTATTATAAAGTGATTATTAGCACTGCTTGTAGAGGAGGGAATGTTAGAAATTTTAATAATTAAATAAAAGTACAGCATAGTTTTAGTAAGCTGTGCTGTTTATAATATAAATAACTAGATGGGACTATATTTAAATATAGAGCTAAAGATATCTTTATATTTAAAATATTAGTACATTTTGTTACAATTTAATAAGTGGCACAATTATAATCAAGGAGTGTATTATGAAAAAGAAGATATTAGTTTGTGATGATGAAAAAGAAATAATAGAAATTTTAGAGTTGTACTTAGATAAAGAAGGGTATGAGGTTATAAAAGCTATAGATGGTGAAATGGCATTAAGTATTATTAATGATAGTAAGGATATAAATCTAGTTATATTAGATATTATGATGCCAAAAGTTGATGGGTATAAAGTTATAAAAGAAATAAGGGGAAATTATAATATTCCAATAATTATGATTTCAGCTAAAAATCAAGACTCGGATAAGATTCTAGCATTAGACTTAGGTGCAGATGATTACATAGCAAAACCATTTAATCCATTAGAAGTAGTAGCAAGAGTAAATGCTCAAATAAGAAGGGTTTATAAATTGAACATAAATGAAAAAACTGAGGGAAGCATTATTATAGGACAGATAGAATTAGACACGTATAATGTAAAGGTTGTGGTTAGAGGAGAAGAAATAGAAGTAACATCCATAGAATACAAAATACTAAAATATTTAATGGAGAACCCAGGAAGAATATTAACTAAAAATCAAATTTTTTCAGCTGTATGGAATGAAGAGTTTTTAGGTGGAGATAATACAATAATGGTTCATATAAGTAGATTAAGAGAAAAAATAGAGAGAGATACTAGGAGTCCTGAATATCTTAAAACAGTTAGAGGACTTGGGTATAAGTTTGAGAAGAAAGTAAATGAAACTACGTAGAAAAAAGAGTAATAAATTAACAGTAGCACTTTTTAAAAATTATATAACTTTTATGATGATTTCGGTAGTGATATTTTTTATAGCATATATGTATTTAGGGTGGACATTATCGCATACATTTAGCAAAACAAATATACCATTTGTTGATATGCTTGAGGGTAATTACAGCGATTTTAAAAAAATTAATATTGATGAATTAAAAAGAATAGATGGTTATATAGAAATAATTAATAATAGAGGTACAGTTATCCATAGAGATGGAGTATATGATGATAATGTCAAAAATAATTACACTAAAGAGGAGATTATTGATGTTACAAGTTTAAATTCAGATGATAAATATACAGTGTTTGTAAAAAGATATAAAGATACTACAACTGGCCCTATTACCATATTAATTAGGGTGCCAAATAATAGAGTAAACTTATCTATTAATATTTTAGGTGTTCCGTATAGTGCAGCAAAACCATTTTATAATCAGTATATTAAAGTAATGAGTGTATTATTTTTGTTATTTGTTATTAATGTTACTATATATACAATATATACATCAAAAAAATTAAAAAGACCATTAAATAAAATAGATACCGCATTAACAAATGTTATTGAAGGTGATTTAGAAAGTAAGGTAGAATTTGATGGGGAAAAAGAGTTTGAAGTAATAAGAGATACTATAAATTATTTAACATATAAACTAAAAAAGAGCCAAGAAGAAAATAAAAGGCTACAAGAGAGTAAAAATAGAATGTTACTAGATTTATCACATGATATTAAAACACCTATGACAACTATAAGAGGCTTTTCTTCAGCTTTATATGATGGTTTAATAGAAGATGAAGATAAAAAAAATTCATATTATAAAACAATCCATAAGAAGTCAGAACGGGTAAGTGAATTAATAGATGATTTATTTGAGTTTGTTAAGATGGATGCTGTGCAAAATACTTTGAAGGTTGAAAGTGTTGATGTTTGTGAAATGGTCAGACAGATAGTACTGGAGTTTTATGATGAACTTGAAGAAAAAGGATTTGAAATAGAAATTGATATTCCAGAAAATAAAATATTTGTAGAGTTAGACTATAAATTAATAAAGAGGTCTTTAACTAATTTATTAGAAAACGCTATAAAATATAATGAAGAGGAAACAAAGATTGGAGTTTACCTTGTTGAGAATTCAACTAATATAATTATTGATATATGTGATAATGGAGTAGGAATACCAGAAAGTATAAAAACTAATTTATTTGATGCTTTTGTAAGAGGGGATGAAAGTAGACAATCAGATGGAGGCTCAGGATTAGGTTTATCAATAGCAAAAAAGGTTGTAGAAAATCATGGTGGAGAAATCAAATTAATATCAGATAGTGGGAAATATAGAACTATTTTTAGAATAATTTTATATAAATAGATGCCATAGTTTTTAATTATGGCATCTATTTACATTATCCACCTAGAGTTATATCTTGATGATTATACCATTCCAAGGCATCTTGTAGGTGAGTAAGCTTAAAATCAGGCCAAAGATCATCAATAACATAAAAATCTGAATAAACAGATTGAACAGGCAGGAAGCCACTTAAGCGTCTTCTTCCACCCCACCTAAGAATTAAATCTATTCTTGATATATCATTTGACATAATATTATTTGTAATATTTTTAAGTTTGGGATTTGAGGTTTTTAAAGTGTTTAGATCCCATTCCCATCCATAATTAACAAGAAAATTAACCTTAGTACCTCCCTTGCCACATGTTTGGCGTTTAGTAAAGGGTACAAGTTCCTGTGGAAATGATGGAGAATTTGTATTACCTATAACTAACAATTCAGCATCTTCCTTTGTCAATAGATTAACGGATTGAACACATGCATCTACAAATGCTTCTTTTTGATCTTTAGGACGTTTAGTATTATCAGTTGTGAAGCCGTAGTAAGTTAGTTCGTTGATACCAATTTGTTGACATTGTTTAAAGAGTAAAAGACCAGGGGTTATACCAAGTGCATATCCTTTATCTTTTGTCAAACCAATTCCTTGAGCATAACGTCTATTTCCATCGGGTATAATTCCAATATGATTTGGTATTCTCATAAAAATCTCTCCTTAAAATGATTAGTTATTTATATAGTATTATTTCCTTTGAAACAAAAAATATCCAAAAAAAATTTATTGAAAAATAGATAATAATAGAATATAATCTATAATATGTTTTAATTAATAATAATTATTGAGGTGTAATATGAAAAAGATATTTAATTTTAGTTTTATTTATTTATGTTTAGGTTTAATTTTTGGTGTATTTTATAGAGAGTTTACAAAAATTAATGGTTTTGAAGGACAAACTGTTTTAGCATCAGTTCATACTCATATATTAGTATTAGGATTTGTATTTCTTCTAATTGTTTTAGTATTAGAAAAACAGTTTACTCTTACATTAGATAAAATATTTCATAAATGGTTTATAGTTTATAATGTATCATTTATTTATATGATTGGAACATTAGTTGCAAGAGGAACATTAGAAGTTTTAGGAAAAGATATGGCAGGATTAAGCCACATAGCTGGATTAGGACATGCATTATTAGGGGTATCATTAATTTGGTTCATGATTATAGTTAAGAAAAAAGTTATTAAATAGTATAAAAGTTAAACTCAGTAGAATAGATAAAATTCTACTGGGTTTATTTTTTAGAAATATGATATAATTTACCTAATATACATAATGAATTAAGGTGAAAATAATGATAGTACTTTTAGGAATAAAAAAGAATACATCAATACAAATAAGAGAAGAGTTTAGTTTGAAAAATAAAGAATATAATAAAATTATAGGAGAATTATTATTTGAGTTTGATGAATGCGCTATTTTAAATACATGTAATAGAGTTGAGATATATTTAAAATGCAATAGTAATTTGACTAGAGAGTATATATTAACAAGGATATTTAATATTTTAAAGTGGAAGGAAGAGTATACGGAGAATATTTTTATGCTTTATGATGAAAGTGTATATAAGCATATTTTCGAATTAGCTTGTGGATTCCATTCAAAAATAATTGGAGAGGATCAGATAATTGGTCAAATTAGAGAGTGTTATAAAAAATGTAGTGAATTAGGAGCGTTGAAGTGTGAACTACTACATTTATTTGAAAGCTCCATAGCTTGTGGGAAGGAATTTAGAACTAAAGCTAGGTTATATGAAATTCCAGTATCTTCTGCATCTATTGTTGCAAATAAATGCATTAAGATAGGATATGATAATCTAATGATAATTGGCTTTGGAGATGTTGGTGAATTAGTATTTCAATATCTAAAGGGAAAAAATCCAGGCAAAGTTTTTGTTGTTGTTAGGGATAAAGAAAAATATAGACATTTAGAAATGCAGGGGATTATTTTATTAGATTATAAAGAGAAGGATAATATAATTAATAATATGGATATTATAATTAGTTGTACAGCATCACCACATATTATTATTAAACCAGGGGATATTAATGAATTAGGCAATGAAGTATATATTTTTGATTTAGCATTGCCAAGAGATGTTGATAATAATATTAAGTTAAATTCTAGGGTCACGTTGTTAAATATCGATGAAATTTCTAAGGAAGATGATATAAATAAAGAATTAAGAGTTTCAACTATGAAAATGAATAGAAATATTATTAAGAAACATTTAGAAGCATTTATTACATGGATGTCCTCAAGAGAGATATCACAGGTCTTTAGGTTAATAAAAAATAGAGAAGATATGGTGTGTAGGGAGAGGGTTGATTCATATATACATAAAACAAATGGAGAGAATGTAGAAATGGTGAAGGTACTAATTAAGAGTACATCAGATTTTTATGTAAATAAGGCAATAGAAGTATTGAAGGAAGAAATCTCTGAAGGGAGAGAAAGTGAATGTTTGAGGGTTATAGAAAAAATATTCCTCAGGGAGAATTAGATTTAACATTAGTATCATTAATTAGTTCAAATATTAAAGTTGGAATAGTTGGAGGGGGGAGGGCCGCCTTTATCAAAGCTACTACATTTAAGGAATCGAACCTAGAGATATTATCTGAAGATTTTTCTGAAGAATTTAAACAGTTTAGTAATTGTAGGATGATTAAATCAGAATATAAGACATCGTTTATAGAAGATAAACATCTTATTATAATAGCAACAAATGATACACAGTTAAATAATAGAATACAAAAAGAGTGTAATCAATATAATAAGCTTTTTCTTAACTGTGAAAATCCTGACAACGGAAATGTTAAAATACCAGCTCAACGAAAAGGTGAAGGTTTTATAGTTGGAGTAAATTTTAAAAGGGGTAATCCAAAGGGAGCAATAAAAGCTGTTAAGATTGCAAAAGATAGTATAAATGAATTGGAAGAGTATTTTAAATTAACTACTCTATTAAGAAATAAAATAAAATATATGACATATGAAAAAGATGATTTGTTAAATTTTATTTATGATGATGATTTTATATATTTTTTTAAAAAGGGCAAAGAAAGAGTAGTGCTAAAATTATTTTATGAAGAAATTTTAATTGAACACTTATATAAGAATTGAGGAATAGTAATGGAGTTAATTTTAGGAACAAGAAAAAGTAAGCTTGCTCAAATACAAGCGGATAGGGTAGGACAGTTAATTAAAGATAAGATTAATATAGATTATAAAAAGTTGTTAGTAGTTACAGAAGGTGATAAAAGATTAGATGTAACCCTAAATAAAATAGGTGGGAAAGGGTTGTTTATTAAAGAAATAGAAAGTAAACTCCTTGAAAAAAAAGCACATTGTGCAGTTCATAGTCTTAAGGACATACCATATGAACTACCTGAAGGATTTGAACTTCTTTGTATACCAGAGAGAGAAGATATTAGGGATGCATTTATTTCATCTAATGATGTTAAGTTTAATGAATTAAGAAAAGGTGCAATTATAGGAACTTCATCAATAAGAAGAGCAGAACAATTGAAATTAATTAGAAGTGATATTCAAATTGTCCCAATAAGAGGGAATGTACAGACACGTCTTGAAAAAATGAAAGAAGAAAATATGGATGGAATAATATTAGCATCAGCTGGATTAAAAAGATTGAACTTAGAAAATATAATAACAGACTATTTTTCATTAGATGAAATAGTACCAGCAGTAGGTCAAGGAGCTATAGCTATTGAGACGTTAAAAGAATGTGAATATAGAAATGAAATACTTTCAATAAATAATGACCAAATATATGAAGAAATAATTGGTGAAAGAAGCTTTATGAGAAGCTTAAATGGGGGGTGCCATTCCCTAATAGGCGCATATTCACAAAGAAACGGGTCACAATATTATTTGTTAGGTATATATCAAGTAGGTAATAGAATTATAAAAAAAGATATTACTGGAGATATTGAAGATGCTGAGAAGTTAGGAACTGAATTGGGAAAAATTATAATTAGTAGCGCAAGGGGATAAGAGAAATGAATGGTAAAGTATATATAATAGGAACGGGACCTGGAGATGAAGAATTATTAACCTTGAAGGCTGTTAGAGTTTTACAAAAATGTACGGCAGTACTTTATGATAGATTAGTATCTAATAATATTTTGAATTATTTAAGCGACAAGTGTGAAGTCTACTATTGTGGTAAGGAACCAGGAGCACATTATAAGACACAAGAAGAGATAAATAATATGTTGATAAAGCTATCTAAAGATGGGCATACCGTAGGAAGAATAAAGGGTGGAGATCCCTTTGTATTTGGTAGAGGTGGAGAAGAATGTCTTGCTTTAAAAGAAAATAATATTACATTTGAGGTTATACCAGGGGTTACATCTCCAATAGCAGTATTAAATTATGCAGGAATACCAGTAACTCAAAGGGGAGTTTCTCAAAGTTTTCATGTTATTACAGGTATGAGTGCAGGTGTCTTAAATGTAAATTTTGAGGCTTTGGCTAATGAAAATGGAACATTAATATTTATGATGGGATTAGATAATTTAGAAAATATAGTTAAAAATTTAATCATTAATGGAAAAGATAGTAACACACCATGTGGAGTTGTTATGAGGGGAACTTCAGCTAAACAAAGGAAGGTTATAGGAACATTAGAAAACATAACTAATAAGGTGAAGGAAGCAAAGTTAAAGTCACCTTGTATAATTGTTGTTGGAGATGTTGTTAAGTTTAGTGAGGAATTAAATTGGTATGAACAATTACCATTACATGGAGTGAATATTTGTATAACAAGATCAAGACAACAATCATCTAACTTAAAGGTTAATTTGAGAGAGTTAGGTGCTGAGGTAACAGAAATTAATTCCTTAAAAGTAATTGAAACAACAGATTCATTAGAAGATAAAATAAATGAATTATATAAATATAAGCATATAATATTTACATCCCAGAATAGTGTTAATATATTTTTTGATTATTTAGTTAGAAAAAATGTTGATGTTAGAAATTTAAAAGGAGATTTTTATGTGGTTGGTAAAGCAACGAATAATGCTCTAATTAAAAGAGGGATAGTTGCTAAAGATATGGCAAGAGAATTCGTGGGTGAAGGGTTATTCAAAGTAATAAAACCTTATATAAATAGTGGTGATAATATATTAATACCTTGCTCAAAACTTAGTAGAAATTATTTGCAAGATGAGTTACAAAGTTTAGGGGCAAATGTAGATAGAGTAGATATATATGAAGTTTTAGAGGGAGATGGAAGAAATAAAAAAGCTTTTGATGAGGTGGATTTAGTGTTGTTTACATCTCCAAGTACATTAAATAATATGATTAGTATAGTTGGTATTGATAAAATAAGAGAAAAGCTTTGCGTTGCAATAGGCCCTCAAACTTATAAAGCTATGAAGGAACAGGGTATAGTAGGTATGTATTGTAAAAAGCATTCTGATGAGGGGTTTTTAGAAGAAGTAATTGATATAGTAAATAAGAATATTAAAAGAGGTGAATGTCATGATTAATAGAGGAAGAAGATTAAGAACTTCGAAGGAATTAAGAAGTTTAGTTAGTGAGACAAGTATTTCGGCTAATGATTTTATATATCCATTATTTGTTGTTGAAGGAAGTGGGATTAAAGAGGAGATTAATTCACTACCAAATGTTTTTCATTATTCAATAGATATGCTAGATGATATTGTGGAAGAAATTGTTTCTTTAAAAATTAAAGGAGTAATATTATTTGGAGTACCATCAATTAAAGATAATGTTGGAAGTGAAGCATATAATGAGGATGGTATTGTACAAAAAGCTATAAAAAGAATAAAAGAAATAACAGAAGATTTATTGATAGTGACAGATGTTTGTATGTGTCAGTATACGGATCATGGTCATTGTGGGATATTATGTAATGAAACGGTAGATAATGATAAGACACTTGAGTATTTAAGTAAGATTGCAGTATCACATGCTAAGGCAGGTGCAGATATGATTGCACCATCAGATATGATGGATGGGAGAATAGGTCATATAAGAAGCTCTTTAGATGAAAGTGGATTTTACAATGTATCAATAATGAGTTATTCTGCAAAATATTGTTCAGCATTTTATGGACCATTTAGAGAGGCTGCAAATTCTGTTCCACAATTTGGGGATAGAAAAACATATCAAATGGATCCTGCAAACAGAAGAGAGGCTTTAAGGGAAATTAATGAAGATATAAGTGAGGGTGCAGATATTATAATGGTTAAGCCAGCACTTTCATATTTAGATATAATTAGGGAAGCTAAGGATAATACTAGAGTTCCTGTAGCTGCATATAGTGTAAGTGGAGAATATTCTATGATTAAGTTTGCAGGGCAAAATGGAATAATTGATGAAGAACGTGTTATGATGGAGACTTTAATATCAATTAAAAGAGCAGGTGCAGATATAATAATAACATATTTTGCATTGGATGCTGGAAGGGTTTTAAGAAGGTAGTTAAGATGATGATAAATTATACAATATTTGAAGAATCAAAGAAATATATGCCAGGTGGAGTTAATTCTCCTGTTAGATGTTTTAAGGACTTAGGAATAAATCCTCCAATAATTAGAGAGGGTAGAGGGGCAATTATTGAAGATGAAGAAGGAAAGAAATATATTGATTTTGTATTAGCATGGGGGCCAATGATATTAGGACATAACAATAAAGTGGTTGTTAATGCATTGGTAAATCAAGCACAAAAGGGATTGGCTTATGGAGCACCAACTCTTATGGAATTAAAAATGAGCGAATTTTTGTGTAAAGAGATGAGTAACTTAGAGATGGTAAGAATGGTTAATTCAGGAACAGAGGCAACGATGAGTGCAGTAAAATTAGCTAGAGGATATACTGGAAGAGACAAAATAGTAAAATTTGCTGGTTGTTACCATGGTCACTTTGATGGTTTTTTAGTTGAAGCAGGTTCTGGAGTATTAACAGAAGGTATTGCAGGAAGTAAGGGTGTTCCTAAAGAAAGTATTACAAATACAATTGTTGCTAGATATAATGATGAAAGCTCTATAGAAGAAATATTTAATAATTTTGGCAATGAAATTGCAGGAGTTATTATAGAACCTGTTGCAGGAAATATGGGTGTGATAAAGGCGACAGATGGGTTTATTGCAACATTAAGAAGATTGTGTGATACTCATGGGAGTTTGTTAATTTTTGATGAGGTAATGAGTGGATTTAGAGTAGCATATGATGGTGCTGTAAGCCTTTTTAAAGAAAAGCCAGATTTAGTTACATATGCCAAAATAATTGGAGGAGGTCTTCCTTGTGGTGCATATGGTGGTAGAAAAGAAATAATGAGTAAATTATCCCCATTAGGAGATGTTTATCAAGCAGGAACAATGTCAGGAAATCCAATGGTAATGGCATCTGGTATGGCAACTTTAGAATATCTAAAAAGACATAAAGAAATATATATAAATATAAATAAAATTGGTAAATTACTTGAGGCGGGTATATATAAACTTTCTAATATATACAATATTCCAGTAAAGATAAACAGGGTTGGAGGAATGCTAACTATATTCTTTAATGAATGTGAAGAGATATTAACTTTTGATGATGTTAAAAAGAGTGATATTGAAAGATTTAAAAGGTATTTTAGTTATATGATTAATAACGGAATAAATGTACCACCATCACAATTTGAGGCTTTATTCTTAAGTTCAGAGCATACAGAAATTCATATAGAAAGATTTTTAGAAGTATTTGAAGAGTTCTGTAAAAGTGAAAACAATGAATAAAAAAATAATCCTAGTAACCTTTGGAACAAGATATATTGAATCATATAAGAGAGATATAGTCCCATTTTTAATGGACTTAGAAAACAAGTATAACGGGGAGTATGAAATTGAATTATGTTTTACTTCTAGAAAAATAATAGATTATATTAGAAACAACGATATATGTATTGATGCTAAATTAATCGAAGAAATTGATATGTCTAAATGTAAAGAAGGAATAATTTATCCACTTTATTTAACAGAGGGAGCGGAATATGAAAAAGTAAAAAAATGGTCAAAGAAATTAGTGTGTGATAAAATAATATTACATAGGCCAATTCTAAGAGTTTCAAATAAGCTATTAGAAAATAAAAATGAGATAATAAGTATAATAAATGAGTTTGATATGAAAGATTCAGGAGTAATAATTGTTAGCCATGGTTCTAAAGAGGGTTATGACTTATCATATAAATTATTAAGAGATGAAGTAGATAATTCAAATGTAAATGTATGTTTTGTAACATTAAATGATAAAGATAATATTAAAGTATATTTAGATTCATTAAAGTGTAAAGGGATAAATAAGGTAATAATAGTACCGTTTTTAATAGTACTAGGGTATCACTTTAAGTCTGATATACAAGGATGGATTGTTGATGAAGTTAAAAACTCTGGATTTGAAAGTGATGTAATATTAGAATCATTAGGTAGGAATAAGGTTATAAGAGATATGTTCTTGAATAGAGAGGAATGAAATGGGGAAGAATTTGATATTGATTGGTGGAACCATGGGAGTTGGAAAGTCTAAAACCTCTGAAAGACTATTGCACGCTTTAAAAAATGCAGTATGGCTTGATGGTGACTGGTGTTGGAGGATGAGTCCGTTTATAGTGAATGAAGAAAATAAATCTATGGTCTTGGATAATATAGCATACATGCTAAATAATTTTATTAATAACTCACATTTGGAAAATATTATTTTTAGTTGGGTAATGGATGATAGTGAAATAATTGATTTAATTTTAAGTAGAATAGGTTGTGAAAATTTAAATATTATCACGATATCTTTGATATGCAGTAAAGAAGAACTTAAAAATCGAATAAGTAGAGATTATATTGAAAATAATAGGACGGATAGATATATCGAAAAAAGTTATGAAAGAATGAATTTATATAATAGTATGGATACAATAAAAATTGATACTACAAATAACACAATTGATGAAACTGTAATTAGAATACAAGAAATGCTTTAATAATATTAGATTAAAGCATTTCTTATTGCATAAATATATATAAATTTTATTAAAGAGGTGAGAAGCAATGGGGAAAGAACCATATCAGCATAGAGATTATCCTGAAAAATCATGGAGTATTTCAAGAATGAAAGTAATAAAGTCATGTCTAAGAGAGTATTATTACAATTATTATGGCTCCCATAATGGATGGGGTTATGAATCAACTTATGAGAGTAAGGTTGCTTGGCGGTTGAAAAAATTAACAAATATATGGATGCTATTTGGAGGAAAGCTACACAAATCATTTAAGAAAACTATTGATTTTAAAGATAAAGAAACTCAATGTGAAATAAATTCTCAGTATGTTAAAAAATATGTTAGAAAAGAATTAAATGATGTAGTTAGGGGAAGTATAGAAAAAGGTAAGACTGGTGAATGGGATGAATATCCAAATGGAGAAATGCTTCAAGAATATTATTATGGGGAGATTTTACATCCTGATATAATTAATGAAATAAAAGATAGAGTAGAGATATGTGTAGATAATTTCTTTAGAAGTAAAACATATAATGATATTTTTTTCAACAATGGAGAAATAATTGAAAATGATGATGGAAACTTTAATAGCTTTGAAGAAAAGGGAGTTAAGGTTTATGCATTAATTGATACATTATATGTGGACAATGATGGGAATTTTATAGTTGTTGATTGGAAGAGTGGAAACTATAATGAAGAAGATAAAGAGCAATTATTAGTATATGCAATTTATATTATGGAAAGATACAATGTTCCGTTAGAAAAAATAAGGGGGAGGATTGAATACTTATTAGGTGGAGAATGTGATGAATATGAATATACAATGGAACAAGTTGAATATATTAGAAGGAGAATAGAACAAGATTTAAATGTTATCGATGCATTTTTAGAAAATAAAATTATGAATAAACCACAACGAAAAGAGATATTTATAAAAACTGAAAATATAAATAAATGTAATAGTTGTAAATTTAAAAGATTATGTGAAGAGGAGGAGTTAAATAATGAAGTTAATTGATATAGTTCAACTAACTACTAGTAAATTTTTAAATATGTATAAGTTAAAATTAATAACAAAGAATGGAAAACCTAAAGATTATTTTGTGGCATCTAGAAGAACAATTGATAAATTATCATGTAAAACAAAAAATCATAGTATTTGTGATGGAGTTATGATATTACCATTAACAGAAGAGAATGAAGTGGTTATATTAAAACAATATAGGCCAGCTATTGGTGACTATTTATATGAATTACCAGCAGGCATTATAGATAAAGGGGAATCTATAGAAACAGCAGCGAAAAGGGAGTTATATGAAGAAACGGGTCTAAGTTGTATAGAATATGAAGAGTTTATAAAACCAAGCTATTCCTCCGTTGGAATATCAGATGAAACAACGGCAATTGTGAAAATGAAAGTTAGTGGAGAAATAACAAATAGGAATATAGAAGAAGATGAAGAAATAGAGGTTATGAAAATAAAACTAGAAGAGGCAAAGAACTTTGTAAAGGAAAATAACTTTTCAATAAAATCAGCAATAATTTTAAGTCTTTTAAATTGTGAACATAAATAATGTTCACTTTTTTTATTACTAAAGAGTTAAAAAATAAAAAAGTATAAAATTAAGGGTAGGCCCAATCATAAATATGTTGTGACCTACCCAATATATGTCTTTACTCTATATATAGATTATAATATCATTTTTATAATTTGTATATAGTTTTTATGAAAAAAATAATAAATATTGTAATTAAATGACGAAAATGTAAGAACACTTGTTATAAAATCAATTAGTATAACAAATTTAACTTTAATTTAAAGGAGTAAGTCAAAACTCCTATATAATAATAAAATACTTTGGAGTTATAATCAAGGGCAAAATATAAATAACGAATATAAATAATTAAAAATTAAAAATAAAATGTGTTCACAAGAAAAACACTTGTATTCTATTGAAGTACATGGTAGAATTTAATACATAAGAAGTTCTTAGAAAAAATTTTGAAAACTTAAAAGGTTTTTATAACTTTTTATTGGGGTGGTTTTATGAGATTTATGAGTACAAGAGGGCTAGAGAATAACATTGATTCTGCTAGTGCAATTATTAGAGGAATAGCAAAGGACGGTGGGCTATATGTTCCTGAGCAATTCCCAGACCTATATAAAACATTAAAGGATGATATACAAATATCATATGAGAAATTAGCTGAAAAGATAATTGGTGCATTTTTCACAGATTTTTCTTCAGAAGATATAGAAGAAGCAATAAAGTTAGCTTATGAAGGTAGATTTAAAGTAGAAGTAGAGGGAGATTTTCTAGAATTATTCCATGGTCCTACTTCAGCATTTAAGGATGCTGCACTTTTATTCCTTCCTCAGATAATGAAAAAAGCTAAAGAAAATATTTCTTTGAAAGAAGATATTGTTATTCTAACGGCCACTTCTGGAGACACTGGAAAAGCGGCACTAGAAGGATTTAGTTCAGTAGATGGATTTAAAGTAGTTGTATATTATCCTAAAAATGGGGTAAGTCCAATTCAGGAAAAACAAATGTTATCACAAGAGGGAAATAATGTTTCTATAGTAGGTATAGATGGTAATTTTGATGATGCACAAAAAGGTGTAAAAACTATATTTGGGGACGAGCAGTATAAGGAAATTCTTAAAGAGAAGGGAATTGCATTATCGTCTGCTAATTCTATAAATATTGGGAGACTTGTTCCACAAATAGTGTATTATTTTTATGGATACTTTCAACTTGTAGATAAAGGGGAAATAACTTTAGGTGATAAAATAAATGTGGTAGTACCTACGGGCAATTTTGGAAACATATTAGCAGCATTCTATGGTAAAAAAATGGGGTTACCTATAGATAAATTAATATGTGCATCAAATGAAAATAAGGTATTAACTGATTTCTTTTTAACAGGAATTTATGATAGAAGAAGAAAATTAAAGCTAACAGAATCTCCATCAATGGATATATTAGTATCCTCAAATTTAGAGAGATTATTATTTGAGGCATGTGGTAGAGATGGGGGATTTGTGAAAAAATTGATGGAAGAATTAAGTAATGATGGAGTTTATAATATAGACTTTAAAATGAGAGAATTTATGAATCAATTTTATGGAGATTATGCAACAGAGGGTGAAGTGAGTGATAATATCAAAATGGTTTATGAAAATAAGGGATATTTAATTGATACACATACTGCTGTAGGGAATGTTGTTTTAAACAAATATAGAAAACAAAGTGGAGATAATAAAAAGGTTTTAGTTGCAGCAACTGCAAGTCCATTTAAATTTCCAAGAAGTATATGTAACTCATTAAATATAAACGTTAGTGATAAAAATGATTTTGATGTTTTAAAGATATTAAGTGAGAAGACTAATAATGCTATTCCTAAAAATTTAGCAGAGTTAGAAAAAAAGGAAGTGCTTCACAATAAGGAATGTAAAGTTAATGATATGAGAAATGCTTTAGAGGAATTCTTAGGAGGAATTAATTAAATGATTACTGTTAAAGTTCCAGCAACATCTGCAAATATGGGGCCAGGATTTGACTCGTTAGGAATAGCTCTAGAGAGATATAATAAATTTTCATTTAAGGAAATAGAAAAAGGGCTTATTTTTAAAGGTATTCCTAATGAGTTCTGTAATGAAGAAAATATTATTTATAAAGCTATGAATTTATGTTTTAGTAAGAATAACTACAATCCAAAGGGCTTAGAGATAGTAGTTAATGAACAAAACATACCTATTTCCAGAGGGCTAGGAAGTAGTTCTAGCTGTATTGTTGGAGGATTGTTAGGGGCAAATGAAATAATGGGCAATCCTTTTAATAAAAATGAGATTTTAAAAATGGCTGTTGAAATGGAAGGGCATCCAGACAATGTAGCACCTGCAATATTAGGTGGTATGGTTGTTTCAATTATGGATGAAGGGCAACCCTTCTATGATATAGTTAATTTAAAAGATGATTTAGAATTTGTTGTTATTATACCAAATTTTAAACTAGAAACTAAGGAAGCAAGGGGCGTTCTTCCTGTTAATATTAGTTTAAAAGATGGTGTATATAATGCATCAAGAACAGCATTAATTGTTGCTAGTTTATGTAGTGGTAATTATGATTTATTGAAATATGCTTGTAAGGATAGTTTTCATGAAAGCTATAGAGGTAAATTGATTCGAGGATTTAATGAAATTAAAGGTGCTGCTTTAGAAATGGGCGCTTTAGCAGTGTTTTTAAGTGGGGCTGGGCCAAGTATAATGGCTATAATAAATAAGAGCGATATGAGCTTTAGCAATAAGATAAACGGATTTTTAAAGGATAACAACTTTGATTATGAGGTTTCTCAATTAAAGGTTGATATTAACGGGGCAATTACAGTAGAAGGTGAAACTAATGAAAAGTGATTTTTTGTTAATTGACAAAAGAGTATTACCAGATGTTTATGATAAGGTAGTTACTGCAAAAAGAATTCTTAAGGATGGAAAAGTAAAGGAAATTACTGAAGCTACAAAGATGGCTGGAATTTCTAGAAGTGTATACTATAAATATAAGGATTTTGTTTTTGAATTTGCTGAGAGTACTCAAGGTAAAAAGGTAACATTTACCTTAATAGCACAAGATAAAAAAGGTGTGTTATTAGAAATTATTAATCATATTTCTGATGAGGGAGCAAATATATTGACTATTAATCAAGGATTACCAATCAATAATTTTGCCAATATAAGTATTACTATTGATATCAGCTCGTTACGAGGAGACATAAATACTTTGTTAAATTATTTAAACAATTTAACAGAGGTGGAAAAGGTAGATTTAGTAGCAATGGAATATTAAGAAGTGGAATTAGTTTAATTCCACTTTTTTAGTTCTGTTAAAATTATGTGAGCTGCTTTTGGGTAATCATATGATGGATTATTTTCAATACTTTTAAGTAAATTCCATAATGCATTCCATAGCATTACTGAGTATGTAAAATCTTTTAGTTTCTCTTCTAAAAAGATTGTATAGGAATTACCGAAATATGTTTTTAATAATAATGTTTTATTGGTAGAATCCATTGTATAAGAAATAGTAGCTAAATCCCAAAAAATATCTCCCATAGCTGAAAATTCTAAATCTATCAAGTAACACTTATTTAAGTTATAAATTATATTTGATGGATTTAAATCATTATGACATAATCCTAAGTGTACATTATTAGAGTATTTTTTACTTATTTCAGTAGATTTTTTTATTAAATCTGTAATATCAAAAGGCAGTTTTATATTAAGCTGGATACAAGAGTTATATCTTTTAACTATACTATCAAATGGATTTTTTAATGTAGAAACATTTAAACTATGAAATTTATACAAAGAATCACAAAGGTTTATGATGAATTCTTGTGAATTAATAGTATTGCAGTCAGGAATATCTCCATCAATCCAATGAGTTAGTAAATTACCATTTTCCTTATCAATGTGAACTATATTATAAGATATATTTTTATTGCTACTAAGGGAAAGAACATCTGAATATGTATCAATACACTCTTTAGAAAAAAGAGGTCCTTTAATAGAAAGAAAATAATCCATTCCAAGATAATTCATTTTATAATTAAAATTATTTAATCCGTTAAGCTTGGATATTTTAGTGATAAACCCTACATTCCATTTAAGAGAGTTGGTTATAAAATCATAAATTTTACTATCTAAATACATAATATTCATTCCTTTGTTTATAAAAATTGTATTAAGGATATTATAACACATTAAAAGTGTTTTTATAATTAATTCCACTTGAATAAAGAAATCTATAATCAGTGGTTCTTAACAAGGTATAATAAAAAGGATATAATAAATTTAGATTTAAATTATAAATCTAAATAATTTATAATAAGTGTGATAAAATAAATTAGGTTTAGTTTTAGTAGCTAGGAAGGTGAGGCTATGATTAATGGTATAAGGCCTGTATGGGCAGAAGTAGATTTAGATTGTATAAAAAATAATATAAAAGAAGTTAGAAGAGCAGTAGGAAACAAAGAGATTATTGCAGTAGTTAAGGCAGATGCATATGGACATGGAGCATTAGATGTAGCCCCGGTTTTACTAGAGAATGGAGCAGATTCTTTAGCTGTAGCTGTAATTACAGAAGGATTAGAACTAAGAGAAAATGATATTAACTCTAAAATTTTAATATTAGGATATACCCCTATATCTATGGGTAGAAAAATAATTGATAATGATTTTGAGCAAACAGTATACTCATATGAATATGCAGTAGAATTAAATAATATTGCTAAGGAATTAGGTAAAATAGCGAAAATTCAAATAAAGGTAGATACAGGAATGGGTAGGCTTGGTTTTCAAACAGATGATAATAGTATTAATGAGGTTGAAAAAATAAGTGAACTATCTAATATAAAAATATGTGGTATATTTACTCACTTTGCAACAGCTGATGAAGTAGATAAGAGTTATGCATTATATCAAATGAATCAATATAAAAGTTTTATAGATAGTTTAGATAAGAGGGGAATAGAATATGGCATAAAGCATGTTGGGAATAGTGCAGGGGTATTAGATTTAGAAAAATATTATTATGATGGAATTAGACCGGGAATAATATTGTATGGATATTATCCATCTAATGAAGTTAATAAAAGTAGATTGAATATAAAACCAGCATTAACCCTTAAAAGTAAGGTTGTTCATATAAAAGTTCTAGATGAAGGAAGTTATATTAGCTATGGAAGAGCTTATAAAACAAGTTCAAAAGAGGTTATAGCAACACTACCAATAGGATATGCAGATGGGTATACAAGAGCATTATTTGGTAAAGCAAAGGTTATAGTGAATGATAAATTAGCTCCAGTTGTAGGTAAAATATGTATGGACCAATGTATGCTTGATATTACAGGTATAGAAAATGTTAATATTGAAGACGAGGTAATATTAATAGGAGAAAAAGATGGGATTAAATTTGATGCAGATGATTTAGCAGAGGCTATAAATACTATTAATTATGAAATTATTTGTATGATAGGTAAGCGTGTTCCTAGGGTATATTTAGAAGATGGTAAAATAATAAAGACAAGAAATTATTTATAAGGGATGATTCAATGTTTAAGGATTTAAGAATAACTGAAGATGAAGTTGTTTATTGTCAAATAACAAGATACATTAAGAATATAATTGATAATGGACTTACAATAAAAGGTACAAAATTACCATCAACTAGAGAGTTAGGAAAAATACTTGGTGTAGGAAGAAACTCTGTAATTCAAGCTTATGAAGAATTAATTAATGAGGGATATATAGAAACATCAAAAGGAATAGGAACCTTCGTTATTAAGGAAGGAATTAAGGGTGAGGTTTTTTGGGATGTTGAATGGGGTTCTAAAAAAAATAAGTATGCAGATTTAGCAGTAGAATTAGATATAGTAAAAAATGAGCCAACTTGGGAGCGTGGGATGATTTCTTTTAAGAGTATAGCACCCTTAGGGGAATTGTTTGATCTTGAGGAAGTTAAAAAAGCCTTTCATAATAGGATTGCAGTTGAAGAAGATAAAATATTAAATTACGGATATGCAAAGGGATATAGGCCATTAATAAATTTTTTATTTTCTTATATGAAAAATAAAGGAATGGAGAATAATAAAAAAGATATCTTAGTTACTAATGGATTTACAGAGGCATTTGATATGATATTAGCCTCATTTACAGTTGAGGGTGATTATATATTATGCGAAAATCCTACACACAATACAGCTATTAAAATAATGAAAACTTATGGCTTAAATATTATAGGAATTCCTATAAGTAAAGATGGAATAGATATAGATGCATTAAAAGAATATGTTAAAAAGTACAATATAAAATTTGCATATTTAACGCCATCATATCATAATCCAACAGGAGTAGTTACACCACTTAATAAACGTATTGAAATATATAATGTTTTAAAAGAGAGTGAAGTTCCTATAATTGAGGATGGATTTAATGAAGAGTTATTTTATGAAAGCTCACATATAGCATCACTGGCATCCCTAGAGGGTAGTGGAAAAGGAGTTATATATATTGGGAGTTTTTCTAAGGTGTTATTCCCAGGAATGAGGATTGGTTGGATTTATGGCGATAGTAAGATAATAGATATACTTGAGAGTGTAAAAAGGTGCAGGAATATACATACATCATTTTTAGATCAAGCATTATTATATGACTATTTAAGTAGTGGTGCTTTTGAAAAATATATAAAGAAAATTAGACGAATATACAAGGATAAATATGAGTTTACTGTTAATTGTATAAATAAGTATATAAGAAATGCTGAGGTTTGGAGCAAAGGTGGATTATATGTATATATAACTATCAATGGTGTAAATTCAAGAGAATTATTAAAAAAATGCTATGAAAGAGGTGTTTTAATCATGGATAGTAGTATTTTTGAAATTAATGGACAGATAGGTAATTCAATTAGACTTGGGTTTACAAGATTAGAAAAAGAAGATATAGAAAAAGGATTAATAATAATAGGAAATAGCATTGAAGAAAATAATTAATGTTTTTCTTCAGTGCTATTTTGGGTGGAGTTAGAGGGTTCTTCCCATTTCATTTCATAGTGAATAATGAGAGTTAATAAACCTCTTAACAAAGTTAATCCACCAATGAAAAAAAGTTCCTCAATGCTTTTAGCAAGGACAGA
>JBOFVP010000087.1:0-1294 GCA_051653165.1 Clostridium sp. | reverse complement strand
ATCAATATGTTTAATGCTTCTAAATTTCCTGTGTTTTCCACACTTATGCTAAATGTTATTATATCACCCAAAATTACAATATCCTTATCCTTAGTTAAATTTAAACTACAGTTTGCATCATAAATAGTTAAGGAAATAGGCTCTATAATATTTTCGTTATATCTTAAATCAGTATAATCAGAGCTTGAATATTTATAGATTAGTTTACCTGCAATTAAATCTTTGGTGATAGTTAATGTATCATTACATAAAAATGAAAGTTTTATAAATTTTTCTTGGTTGATATCTATATTACCTAATGGGATTCCTAACAATAGATCATCTTTTTTTATAGAAATACCTTCAAGTTGTATTAAATCATTTTTTAGCATTAAGCTTTCAGAAATATTCAAAAATAATTTGGTATCAATACTTTTTTCATTACCTTCATTTTTAATAAAATAGAGTATATCTATAGAATCATTTACTATAGGAAGTATGTTTGAAGCTTCATAGGTAACAATTAAATTCGGAGATGAGATTTTTAATGGAATAACTGGTAATACTATAGAGTGTTTAGTTGCTTGATTAGGTACTATGAAAGTATCAAAGGTTATTACTCCCTCGAGTTTACTTATATTTAAAGTTGTATTCTTTATTGCAATTAATGGAATTTCAATGTTGACAGAATTAGTTACATCAATTTTTCCTATTTTAATTTCGCGGATCCCTTTAGGAATATTAAAATTTTCATCATTAACGATTATAGTATCTTCATAACGTTGTACTTCTTCAGGTAATATTATAGATACAAGGGTATTATTAGCACTTATATTTCCTGTATTTTTAATTGATAAAAATAAGGAGATTCTATCACCTATAGAAGGGTTTTGATAGTTTGTTTTAAAAATTATATTGCTTAATGTTATGTTAGTAGTTTTTACATAAACTTTAGGAAGGTCAAAACTTTCTTGCATTTGGATATAGGATTCATTAACATAATCATAATATTCAAAGGATATTTTAAATGAATGATTTATTTCACCACCATTAATTAAGTTGCTTTTTAATGGAATTATTATGTCAAAATATTTACCAACATCTAAATTAGAAATATTGATTCCAAGTGCAAGGTGATTTTGTAAGTCTTCAACATCATTTATCTTAATTGGATAATTAGTTACCTTAGCATTAGGAGGTATAATATTTTTTATAACTATATTAGAAAGATTTTCATTGCTTATATTTTTAATAATTAGCCTAGTGTTATAAATTTCATCATTATCAACATATTTTTTATCGGTTGTGCTATTTA
>JBOFVP010000086.1:0-1340 GCA_051653165.1 Clostridium sp. | reverse complement strand
CTATATGGAATATAGGGAAAAGGCTGAGGAAAACTATAAGATGTTAGCTTTAGACAATGCCTTTGAATATTCTAAAAAGGCTTATGAGATTTATCAAGAGGATGAAGTAATACTAGGAATTTTAGCTATATATTACTATTACAATGATAAATTAAACATGGCATTAGAATATACAAATAGAGCTTTAAGCATAAATGAAAATTACTATAATAGCTGTATTTTGAGGGGGGTTATGCTTTTTAAAGAGAAAAAGTATACTGAGGCATTAATATATTTTAATAAACCTAAGGAATATGAGGATGATATTGCTAAGTATATTAGTAATTTTTATCATGGAAATTGTTATTATAAATTAGAAAACTTTATTGAGGCTAAAAGACTTTTATTAAATGTAAAATGTAGATCCAAAAAATTTCTTAAAAATGATTTAGAAAATACAAATAGACGATTAAATGGTGAAAAGGTAGTTGGCGAAAATAGGGGGATTGAAGCTAATGATAAAGCTGTAAGGAAATTTATAAAGGCAAAAAATAGAGTTGTAAAAGGCAGCAAATGGGAGATTATTAAATTCGCTACTATATTATTTATAGGTTTGTTGTATTTACCAATATCTGTGATAATAAAATTTTTTGGTGTTGTATTTGGATATAATCCAGTAAAAATAAAATCGGTTGATAATTTACTTGCCTTAAAGGATGAAACAAGAATCAAATTGTTTATAACTAATATTAGAATAACTAATTATTACTTAGTAAGTGAAAATAAGCTTCATTATGAAATTTTAAAGGAGCAGGAGATTTATGATAGGAAACTGTGGAGTTATGTGGAAGCGGTTGTTTTAATAGGGAAATGTCATGAGAGGGATTTGTTATTTACGGGAAAGAATTTTAGTATTAATGACCTTAATGTTAAGGATCATTATGGGACTATATTTGGTAAAATTGATAGCTTAGATGATAAGACTTTTGATAAGATTATTATGGATTATGATATTAGTAAACAGGATAGTATTTATGGAAGGATTGTTATGGATTCAAAGAAAAAAACTATATCAATATGAAATTTGCTATAGTACAAAGAGTATTAGCAACAGGGCTAACTGAGGAAGAAATTAATAAGGTAAAATAATCTTATAGATTTAAGGTAGTTTCCATTAATATATTAAGTTATTAATCAAAACTACCTTATTTTTTATAAAATATAATCAAAACTTGAATTTGGAATTTAACTTAATAAAGATTACTTGGAGGTACTAGATTCTTTTAAGTTTAGCTTTACAAGTAAAGTAAAACAATGTAAAATTTAGATAGTAAAAAATAGGGAGATGGTACTAAATATGG
>JBOFVP010000085.1:0-1689 GCA_051653165.1 Clostridium sp. | reverse complement strand
TTATTTTGTGCTTGCAAGTCTATGTTTTTTGTATCTCCACTATCGCTTTCTCCACCCTTTGCCTCTATAATCCATACTTCTCCGTTTTTTAGCTTAACTATATAATCAGGGTAAAAATGCCACTGTTTATTCTTTAGATCTGTATATACAATAGAGAAATAGTCACTTCCACTATCTCCATTCTTATAAACCCAGTCTACATTTGAATTTCCTTCACAATATTCTTCAAACTTTGACTCTGGATATGAGCGAATCTTTTTAACCCATACAGAAGAATAATATTCATCATATGCATTGCTGTTAACAATCACCGCATCTCTGTATGCTGCATCAAACTTTATTTTTTCTATTTCTGGAATTCTAAATGTTCCATGCTTTGCAATTTGTAAAGTATTTGGAACAGTCTCTCCGCTCAAGGCTTCCTTAAAATCACGCTTTAATAAATCTGCATTATTAATTATAAATGCATAACTTTGGCTCTTATTTAAATCTAGTAAATTATACTTATCCTGTATGCTCTTGGCAAATAATCTATTAACTATTGCTCTGGCAATGTCATAGTCTAATCCTATCCCTGTTCTAATCTTATTTACAGCTGTCCACAGATCTACCCCATTTTTATGAGTATCAACTTCTCTATATGTTTTAATAGTCTCACCTTGCTTATCGTCTAATATAGATTCTGTGTTTATAAACTCACCTTTTCTGGCATAACTTAAAAGCTGTTCATCGAATTTATATTTTGCCTCTTTAAATTTTAATTCATTGTTAGAACTACTCTTTTTTAATCCATATTTATTAACAAAGTGTTTATAAACTATTTCACAAGTCTCTCTTTCACCTAACCCTTGCAATGTTTCATCTTTAATTTCTTTTTTAAGTGTAAAAGTTTTGCACTTTTCTTTTAAAAATACAGTTTTTCTCTGAAAAGAATTAGTTATATCATGCATAACACTCTGCTTATACTCTTCGTCAAAAGTATATAGAAAACAGTTGTCTAATAACATTTCCTCATAATGAGTGGACTCTGGCATTCTCCTAAGTCTACCTATCGTTTGTATAGTGAAATCCTCATCCATTTTTTCTCTTAGCTTTATTAATATCTTTGCTCTTGGGCAGTCCCATCCTGTTGATATCGCCTGCTTCATTAATAGAAATACTGGATATGCATTATTATCCTCTATTCCATCAATATTTATTTTATCATCAGCATCACTCATCCACTTTGCAACTAATTTATTTTCATATGTGTAACCCATGCTCTCTAGCATGTTCTCAACATCTTCAATTAGAATATTTGAGCTGTCTGGAAATTGTATTAATACTAATGGCCTAATATCTTTTTTTAAGTCTTTGTATTTCTTATTTATTGAAATCCTTTTTTGATCTGCTAATTTAATTAAATACTCATGCTCATTATCAATTTTTATGTTATCTTCAACATCTTCATTGATATATAATGCCTTAGTAATCAAGCCTTCATCAATAACATCCATTTCATCTATTTCGTAATAATTATAAAGACTATTCTTTTTTGTTGTTGCAGATACCCTTAATTCATGGGTGGGTGCAAAAGCATTTATCATATATTCTGCTTTTTTTGTATTATTTGAATGTTCCTCATCTACTATTAATATAAATTCTATATTATTTCGATGTGCAACAGCTATCTTATCAAATAAATTTTTC
>JBOFVP010000084.1:0-2736 GCA_051653165.1 Clostridium sp. | reverse complement strand
CTATTGAATATTTCGCAAATTCAGTAAATTGCTCCTTCTTATCATCATTAAAGCAACTTAGAATATCTAACACTCTTGATTTAGCTATTCCCTTGTAAACATTTAAGTTTTCTTTATTCATAGCTACTGTATAAATAATTAAAAGTGAAATACTATATATATTTAATCCATATGGAGCTTTAGTATATTTTTGAATTATACTACTAAAAGTAATTTTCTCATTTTTATTAATTCTATTTTCTATTTCAGTATATATTTCATTTACAACTGGATTTAAAGGCTTTGCTAAAACATTATTCTCATAAAGTACCTTCCATCCCTTTAATGATTTAACACTTAAAATTGAATTAATTCTATTTCGAACATCAATAGGCAGATTATTATATTCAACAACATCCTCAAGTTTCCCTTGAAGTATACAATCTACAATAGAGTTATAATATCCTCTAGCCTTTGAAGTTATTTTTTTCTCAAATCCATCAATTGTGAATGGCACTATTTTAGTAAATATCTTCTCAAACTTTTTATCCATCTCAA
This sequence comes from Clostridium sp., assembly GCA_051653165.1. GTDB lineage: Bacteria > Bacillota > Clostridia > Clostridiales > Clostridiaceae > Clostridium. Next base: position 2,199 of record JBOFVP010000084.1, on the reverse strand, counting down.
CTTTAGATACTCCAGCAGCTACAATTAATCCCTCTGGTGAAATATATTGTTTCTTTTGAGCACTTTCCATAAATACTCTGATGATTTTTTGATTTTCTTCTTTTAAAGTTTGTCTTAAATACTTACTGAAAGATTCTCTCTCTGCAAGCGAAAATGAGTTTGCTGTTCTAATATTAATTATAGAATCCTTAATTTGATCATTTGTATCTAATAATATACCAAATAGTATTGGTACGTTATCATAATCTAATTCCCTTAAATATTTTGCAATAATATCAACTCTTTGATATGTATTACTATTGCAATATAAGTATATTAGTTTACCCTTAGTTGCTTCTGGATGTATCTCCTTTGCAATTTGTTCCTTTAGGGATTTTAGCATATCACCAGTTAAATCTTCTATGTCTATAATATCTTTTGTAAATGCCCATTCATTACTTGTAACATTATTTAATCTACCGAAGTTAGTTAATTCATTAACTCCAAGCTTTAAATCTTTTCTTATTTCTTCTGGTAAACTACTAATTATGTCCCTAGTACTTACAATTATCTTTTTTCTCATAAATAGCTTATTATAATCTACCTTAGAGTTACCCTCAGTCATGAAGTTATATCTATTAATAGCATTATCAAAATAAATTAATCCAAGCTTATTTTCTAACTTTGAAATTGTATTAGCTAATAAATCTCCTGATATACCTGATACTGCTTCAATTGCAGTATTTAAATCAGTTTTATCGTATATTTTAAATTTACATATATTCATTATTAATATTGATGATAAGATCTTAGTATCCGCCTTAGTAAGAACCTCTTCGTTGGCCTCTAAAATATCTCTATATTGTATACAGTTTTGCCCTGGAACTCTTTGTCTTTCCTCTGCATTTATTAATTCTGTAAACATTGGCGAATCTATAAGAGCTGTTGGATGAATTAATGGTATTCTTTCTCCAACCTCTAAATTCATATATCCTTCAAAAATATCACTTAAAAAAGTAAATGTAGATCTTTGTTGCATAAAGCTCGATAATGTTGCAAGTGTGCTTAATGTCAATGGATGTATTGGAAAGCACCCTTTCAATATTGTTTGCTTATACATCATTTCACTTTTCCAAACATTTTTATTAGCTAACTCAGGTAACCATCTTATAATATTACGTTGACTTGATGTAGCAAAATAGCTTAAAGCTCCATCAAAAATATTAGATATTATCGTTTCTGAATTCTCTTTCTTTTTTACTAAACTTGATAATACAGTTTCTAAGTTAGATGATAAATAATACTTATCACTTACCTGATATCTACTTACGTATCTTGTAATATTGTCATTATTTACTCTATTTATATATGCATTTAAATCTGATTGTATAAACCCTATGAATAACATATTTGGAGTAGCATTTTGTACTGACTCAAATATTTGTTGTATTGCTGCTTCTCCAGCTAATCCTGGCTGAGTACTCGCAAATTCTAAATATCTACCAAATTCATCGAATATAATAACTATACTCTTAAATTTCTTATCCTCAACAACATATTTTTTATGCAATCTTTCTAGCACTATTCCAGCTGATATTCCTTCTGTAATATTAATATCATTACCAGTTATTTTTTTATACACTGTATTAACTATTGTGAACGCTTCGTAATCTTGAATATTTTTTAATAAAACATCTTTTAATTCCTTCTCACTATAATACTTATACTTTGTAACTTCCTTTGCTACATTCATATATTCAGCATACAAATCCTTATAGGTATTTTGTAAAAATGTACCTGCCGTGTTATAAGCTATAGTCATATCATTAAATATATCTTCTGTTACTCCATGTAAACTTAAACTTTGCTTTGCAACTCTCAATACCTCTTTATTTAAATTAAAATCATTAATTCCATTTAAAACTAAAACAAGATGTTTATCATTTTCATACTGTTTAATATATTCATAACCATCCTGATCTGCATTTTTTATGTTTTCTAATATATTGTTACTTGTTTTTATATCATCACCAGATAATAATGTAGATAATGCTAATGATAAATGTGATTTACCCGCTCCATATCCTGCTATAGTTAATGCAAATCTACTACTATTACTATCTTTATATATTTTATTGTATATTGTTTTTGCAAATGTAACTGTGTCACATAGTTTATGCGACTTCGTATCTATATCACTTGATGATACCCCATAATATT
>JBOFVP010000083.1:0-1823 GCA_051653165.1 Clostridium sp. | reverse complement strand
CTAGCTTAGTTTTAACCTTCTTCTCCTCAATATCCCCTTCTAAAGCACCCTCAAAAACCTCTGGATACTCCAATACTAAATCAACAATATATGCACCATCACGATATAGTGCAAATCTACTATTCTCCATTATTTTTTTTATATTATTTCTTGCTATCTGAGCATAATCTTCCTTATTATCATCACTTATATTATATAAATATAATGCATGATAAACATCAATCCACCAATTTCCTGCATCATCAACCCCAAGAACTTCTTTCTTAGCCTCTTTAAAAATACATTTAGCTAAATAAACTAAATCAATATACGAACTCTCTCTCCATTTAACCTTAGGGGTATATCCTAAAATATATGCTGATCTATCGCTAGTTGAAAGAGCATATATTTTATCAAACTTTCTCTGTAGTGCCAATAAATGCAATTGATCCTTAAGAATGTATCCTGAAGCAGAAGAATATTCTAATATAGGTTCTTTCCCACTACTTACCATACACATGACATACGGACTACAATCCTCTAATACCTCAGTATACATATCTTCATTATTAATAAGTCTAAAGCATCGTGCAGCGATTAACCCATCAGAAGCTGCCCTATTACCATATTTATTATTATTATTTTTTTCACTTAAATAATTGTTGTATACTTTATCAATATATTTTGAGTTACCTATCCCATCTTTGATATATGAGACAAGTATTTTCCCATAAGTATCATATATTGTCTTAATTCCTACATAGTTTTCCTCATCAAGAGTTGAAATTTCTTCAAATTCAGATTCCATCTTCTCATGATTCTTTTTACCAAAATATCTCATTAAAAACCCACCCTAAACCATATATTCTCTCATTAATTATAACATAATCCTATCTAAAATATGTTAATATAAAAAGGTTAACGTTCCCTAAAACATTGGAACATTAACCCTCAAACTCCATTTATTTAGAAATTAGTAATCAAATAATATCTAATTTCTAAATATATCTTCCAAATCAATACTCATATCACTAAAAACTGAGCTAACATAAGTATCATTCCCCTTAAATACATTTGTTATTTTATATTGTCCATCCATTAATGAATATTGAACGATATACCCCTCCTGCTCAACCAAATTATATTCAAGCACACCAAACCTTTGATATACATCAAGCTTGGTTATATAATCATGTCCAGCCGTGCTTTTAGATATAAACTCAAAAATAATTTTAGGTGAAGAAGTAAAACTCTCCCCCTGCATACTTCTCTCCTCGCACATTACAAAAACATCAGGTTTATACTTATATATCTCTTCACGATTTCTAAAAATAACCTCAATTGACTCCGTATAAACATCACACTTACTCTTATCTAAAAACGACATCAACTTGAAGTTTAACATAGAAATTATCTTATTATGCTTTATTGAAGTATTAGATGATAACGCAATATATCCATTACTATATTCAGCCTTACCACTATAATTAGCTTGAATATCTTCAAACTCATCTTCTGTATAGTGTATATTTTTAGGATACATAACCTTTTCACCCCTTCGAAAACTCTTATATAATTATACCCAAACTTATGATTAAATTACAATAATAAAAATTTAATGCTTCTTAACTCATTATTTTTATCAATTATTTATCAAACCTATTTAAACATAAATCATAAATATTTCCTTACCATCTACAAAAACCATTTCTGATTTATATTCCTTACTCTTATTAAAATTATAAACCACAAGATATCCCCTATCTAAATTCTGAATATCTAAATAGTCAGCTAACTGCTTAAGTCCCCTCTTGTGATACTCTTCTCCACGCCATATTTTAAGT
>JBOFVP010000082.1:0-3080 GCA_051653165.1 Clostridium sp. | reverse complement strand
AGGATTATGAAGGTAAAGGATATGCTGATTTAAAAGGTGATGCTGCTGATGTAATTATTGGTGAACTTGCTCCTATTCAAGAGAGAGTTAAAAATATCCTTGGTGATAAGAGCTATCTTGAAGGTGTTTATAAGGCTGGCGCTGATAAGGCTGGTTATGTAGCTATGAAGACTTTAAGAAAAATGCAAAAGAAAATTGGATTTATTCCTAGATAAGATAAAACCACCTAAACTCATTGAGCTTAGGTGGTTTTTTAATTTAAATTATATCTATCCAAAATCTCATATATATAATACTAATAGAAAAACATAATATAAATACTGATAATGATGGAACTATCCAATTATATTTCTCAAAATCCACTTTTATTCTATTTTGATAAAACCCTAAAAAGAATGGTATAGAAAATGGAATAAAATATCTTCCTTGCAATCCTGGGAAAAATCTTACCTCATTAACTAAACTAGGTTCATACCAGCTTAAAGATACCGCACATAATACTAAAAATAACCCTATTCCTAATCCAAGGAAAATAAATCTATCAAATAAATTAACTTTAAAACCTCTACCATCACCTAATATCAATAGCAATAATATAATTATACTAATACCTTGAATAAATTTATGTGGTAATTTTGTATCTAACCAACCAAATACACCTATAAACTGTTCTTTATATACATCACCCTGGCTTGTTAAAGTTGAATCTACATTCTTAACAAATTCTTTTGGATTAGTGATAATATGTTTAATTGCATCTCCATACCCAAAACTATCCTCAGTAGATTCACTTATACTACTCTCAGGATTATCAACAACCTTAGGAGATGAAACCTTGCCCCATAAAACAAATACCATCATTGAAATAATAACAATTGTAAAAGCAATACCAATATTCTTTAAACCATTAATAACTCTATTATTATTTTTAATTACAAACTTATTATTAGGAATAAGTATAACTAATCCAGAGATTATCACATATGGCATCTTAACGCTTACAATTGCAATTGAACTCAGTGTTAGTAATATAATATCCTTAATACTTACTCTCTCAGCCTTAAATTTAAGATACATTATATATGATACTAAAAAGAAACTACTTGCATTTAGTATAGCATCAGGAGATAAAGATGCGGCCTGATTTACTCCCATAGGTAATAACATTATAAACATCATTAATTCTCTTTTTATAGGCATTAATTTTAATGTAAAATACCCAATTAAAATCCATATTACTAAATTGCTTATTCTACCTAATAAAAGTACAAAATATACAGGTAAATTAAATAAATTACCAATAAAAATACCAATAGATTGTGGCAAATACGCAATTGCAGTATATGCTGATGTACCATCTCCACTATATTGCTGTTGTTCCCCTTTATTTAAAGGCAACATAATACTTTCATTAAATTTACTACTTGATACTTTTTCATTAGACTTAAAGGCAATTCTTTCTGATTCTAAATTATAGTATAATTCATTAACACTTTTAGGTAAGATCATCGACTCTTCATGACGTTGATAAAAAATTCTTCCTTTAGCTAGGTCATACGCTCTAAAACTATGTACAACTTCATCCGCTACCTGAAATATCGGTGTTACACTTAAAAATAGGCATCCCATAACAGAAGCTATGACTACAAATTTCAACTCTAATTTTATATTTTTTTTGATTATAAATACCCCAATTAAGGAAATCATAATCCCTATTAATATAGCTGAAATTAAGTTTATACTATTTAGAACTTTCATATTATAGAATATAAAAGTAAATAAAGTTAAACATATAAAACTTACTCCAATTAAAATCTCTCTTTTATTAATATTATTTTTCATCGTTCCTCCAACTTATATATGAAAAAATTTACATACTTTTAATTATACTATTGGCTTAAAATATTGTCTATATGAAAAGGTGATTCATTAAATAATGAATCACCTTTTTTGCTAAAATAGGCTATTAACAGACTGTGCTATTGAATTAGCTAATTTCTGTTGGCTAGAATCCCTAGAAATTAACTCTGCTTCTTTAGGATTACTTAAAAATCCACATTCAATTAGAACAGCTGGCATTTTAGTATTTCTTAATACACTATAATTACCATCTTTAGCCCCTCTATTTTTTAACCCTACACTTCTAGATGCTAAGTTAGCCATATCAGAAGCTAAACTTCTTGATATTCTTAACTTATTATCTCTATCCTGTGCTGGGAATCCAGCATCTTGATAATTAGTAGTGTAATAAACCTCAAGTCCATTAGCTGATGATGATGTAAATGAATTATGATGCACACTTACAAATATATCAGCATTAACATTATTAGCTAAATTTGATATCTCAGTTAAGCTACTGAACTCGTCACCTAATCTTCTCATTATAACACTATATCCTAAGTTAGTTAATTCTTTTTGAGTCTTTATAGCTACCTTTAAATTAAGATCCTTTTCGGTATATTTTACTCCATTGTGAGTTGATACCTTCCCTGGATCACTTCCACCATGTCCTGCATCAAGTACAATTAACTTAACACCTTGCTTGTAGTAGAATGATCTCGATGTAGATTTTACAACCCCATCATTTCCAATTGAATCTACTCTTAAAGTATGTTTTCCAATACTAATATTCTTTAAATCAACATATGCATTATATCCGCTCTTCTCCCCATTAGGATATCCTGGATACGCATTATTTACATCTGGTCTTGAAATGCCTAAAGCTGCATTTGTTTGGTACTTATTATCTACATATATTTTTACTTCTTTAACACCAGTGCTATTTAATGCCCATCCTGCAACATATAACTCATCTGTCTTCTCTAATCCATCAGAACTTGGTGTATCAATTGCAACTAAAGGCTCTTTTTTAGTTTTCTTAAATGTAGTAGTTAATTCTGAAGTTGACCCATCATTTGAAACAACTTTAATAAGTATATTACTACTAACACCCATATTAACGTCTGATATATCAACTATTAAATTAAATCCTGCAACATTATTATTCGTATACTCTGGATATACATTGTTTACATCAGGTCTGCTAACATTAGGCTTTGTTACAGCCTTAAATTTACCAT
>JBOFVP010000081.1:0-15951 GCA_051653165.1 Clostridium sp. | reverse complement strand
AGAATTTGAAAATATCTCTGAAGAGGAATTAGGAATGATTTTAGATGATAATGATATTCAAAAAATAAGAGAGGTATACCAAAAAAATGATCAGTATTTTTATCAAATATTACAAAATTTAGAGTTATTAAATATAAGTGAAGCACTGAAAAAAGAAAGAATAGATAATATAAGAGATGAATATATTTCTGAAAGGGTTGAGGATAATTATTTAAACAACCAATTTAGTATTCAAGATATTGAATTTGATAATGATATAACATATAGATACATATCTGAAGGAGAATTACAACTTTTTGAAACTCTTGGAGCAATTATTTTATTTCAGAGTAGAGAATATCAAAAAGAAAATTTATATATATTTGACGAACCAACTACTCATTTAAATGTAAATTGGTTGACTAAATATATAACTTTGTTGAAAGAAACATTAAAAATAATCCCAAGTGAAAGAGTAGAGCCAGTAAATTCACAAATAATTTTTTCGACACATAACTCAGATATTATGATTGATTTACCAAAAGCAAATTTACATCTAATAAAAAATGGAGAATTTAAATCAATCTCAGAAGAAACTTTTGGAGGGAGCGAATTAAAATTGAATAGAGTATATTTTAATAAGTTAGATTCTGTTTCAGAAAATGTTATGAGAGAAATAGAAAAAGAGTTAAAAAAAATAGAGAGCGAAACTAATATAAAAGAATTAAAAAAAATAGAAAGGAGAATTGAAGTTAAATTTGCAAATTCTCCAGAAAAATATAATTTGTTGAGGAGTATCGAAGAAAGAGCTTTTGAATTAGAGGAGAATGAGTAATGTGGTATTCTTATAATATTTCTTTGATAAAACAAAATAAAATGAAAACATTTACAAAAGATTTTGAAAAAGTAATGATAAAATTATTACAAGGAAAAGAATCATATTTTGATGAGTTTACTGTATTTAAAAGAACTAAATTAAAAACGTATTTGATTCAATTAAAAGAAGAACTAGAGAAAGCAACAGAAGCTGAAAAAAAGGATTATTTAGTTATTTTTAAGGCCAATTACAAAATAGATCAGATTATAAAAAATAATTCAGTAATTTTTACATTTGATGATCTTGAAAATAAATGTGGGAAAAAAATAGCAAATATTACTGAAGAGTTATGTGAATATTTATATGAAGATTTTAAAGATATTCAAAGTTTTGCTAGAACTTATATTTCACCAAAAAAATATTATGAAAAATTTATTAAAAATGAAGTTATTAAGGGTAATTGTCCATTTTGTGGTGAATATGAAATGCCAAGTGAACATTCAAAAGCAAGAGGAGATTTTGATCACTATTTAAGAAAGTCAAAATATCCATTTGTTTCGATGCATTATAAAAATTTAGTACCAATGTGTAGTACTTGTAATGAACCTCCTTATAAAGGTGTAAAAGAAGTTTTAGGATTAAAAAAAACATATTATCCTTATAGTACACAAAAATGGAATAACATCTTAGAGATAGAAAAAATAAAACATGGAAAAGACATAAAATTAGAAAAATTTAAGATAGTTGTTGAAAATGATAATCAAAGTAAAAAATTAGAAAATGAAACATGGGATGAGATATTTGATATAGAAAATAGAATTAAAGACAAGGTTAGAATTAAACAAAAAGAAATAATAGGAGAAATTTATAGAGAGATAGAATATAGAAAGATAGATAATATTAAAGAATTAGAAGGAGAAATACAAGAAAAAATAAAAAGAGCAATGGATTATAGATATAATTGTATAAATCTCTATAGAGAAAGTTTATTTAAATATTATTTAAAAGATTTAAAATTATTTAAAAAAGAGTTAGAAAAAAATTATATTGAAAGATAAGTTAAAAATAAAAAATGACAAAAGTATAAAAAAAGGTATAATGAAGGTATAATAATTATACTTAAAAAAGGGGAAGAATTATGCCTGAAATAAAAGAAGAAAATTTTTTAAAAAATTTTAGAAAAAAGAGAAAACTAACACAAAAAGAATTATCAGCTCGAATAGGTTATTCTATAGCAACCATAAAATTATATGAGAAAAAAAATATTATAACAGAAAAAGTTTTAGATAAGTTAATTTTGTATTTTGAGTTAGAGGAAGAAGAAAGAAAAAAAATTACTGTAAATATGGAAAAAGAAAATGTAGAGGTTACATTTTTAAAAAAATTAGAAGAGCTAAAAATAAAAGAAAGATATTTAGACGCATTTGAAAGTAAATTAAAAAGGGAAGAGATCAATCTAAAAAAGGAAAAAACACTTCTATATTTAGAGGAAAACAAAAGTGACTATTTAAAAATAAAAGATGTATTGATTGAATTAAAATCAATAATAGGGGAACTGGATATAAAATCTGCTCTCTCTTTGGATATAAAGCAAATAACAAAGAAAGAGATTGCTGAAATAATTAATAAAAATATTCAAGAGTTACATAATATAAAAAAAAGATTTGATAATAATCTGGTGGAGGAGATAATATATGATGATCTCAAATAGAGAAAAAATGAAATATTATGAAGATATAAGATTTGATAACCGATTAAGAATATTACCATTAAAATATTTTAGAGAAATAGACAGAGAGGCAATTCTCCTGTTTGAAATAAGTAATTTAATTCCTAGGATTTGGAAAGATTTAGATAAAATGGTCGATATAGATAAAGAAACTCAAATAACATCCAGAATGACAAAGATAAATAGTAACTCTAAAAAATGTTCTATAATAGCAGCTCAAAAAGTTGTAGAAGAAACTGAGACAAATGAATTTTCGTTTATAGATAAATTAGAAGAATCAATATATAATACATTAAAAAATTTATTAAAAGGTAATACTAAAAAAGTTGAAAAAACATTAAATACAATTAATACATCAAAAGGACAGTTAATGTTAACAGTAGTTTCAACATATGCGTTAGGACAAGAAGTTTTGAAAAAATTTGGTGAAATAACAGCAAGCAGAAGATTAGAAGCAACAATTGTTACTAAGCAAAGATTTGAAGTAGAATTAAGAGAAATATTTAAACATAATGCATTTGAAGATGCTTTTGAAAAATTTAGAGAGTTAGTCGATATCTATCAGGAATCGTTATTTACAGAAAAGAGCGCAATAAGTCAAATTGCTCATGAAGAGTATTTATATACTATAGCTGATTTAGATGATATAAGAAGAAATATAAGTTTAATAACTGAAAAAGTTAGAGAAAAAATAACAAATCAACCAAGATTATTAATTTCTGAGGAGTAGAGTAATGAAGATAGAAATATTTCATATATCAATAAGATATAAAGGTGAAGTTTTAGATGTTGATTTAAAAGAATTTTTTATAAATATTTTAAAGCTTGAAAGAGAAAAGCGATTAAGGAAAACATATAAAAATTATCCAATTATAATGGAGTTAAAAAGAGAATTAGCAGGTTCTAAATATGGATTATCAGTATACAAATATAGAGAAGATTATAAACCGTATATTGAAGATAGTAATGGTATTTTAAAACAAATAGAAGAAGAGGTGGTTGAATTAACAAATTGCATTTTAGATTATAATTATAATTTAATAGCAATTCAATTTCATCTAGAAGGAATTAGAACTAAATCTATTGAGACATATTTAAATAGTTTTATTGATAATCCAAATTTTAAAATAGTTCTAGAAAAAATATATAAAAATAAAAAATTAAATGATTTAATAACTAGTGATAGAATTTTATCAGTTCAACCAATTTTTAGTGTAGAAGCTCTTATGGATGGAATAAAGGAAAATAGTTTTTTAGGATCGTTGGCTAATTTTATAAAATCAAATGAAGAGAATGCTTTAGCAACTGAAATAGTAATAAAAAATGTTGAAAGAAATGGAAGATTATCTGGAGAAGCATTGAAGTTATTATTAAATTCATTTGAGGATGAAATTAATCAAAATAAAATAGAAGATTTATATGTATTGTATATAAATAATGATAATCAAAAAATGAAGGTAAGTATAAAAGATTTAAGAGAACAAATTGGTTTTGAAATCTTAAAAAGAGAAAAAAATTGTTCATGGGAAAGGATTTTAGATAAAATAGAAGAAGAATACTCAAAACATCAAAGAATAGCTTTAAAGGTAGTGGAGCAACTAAATTTACCACTAGCTTTAACGGAAGAAGAGTTTGGTATAAAAGATATTGCTGATGAAAAATATTTAATAAAATACGAAAAATAAATTTACTAATTTCATTAAAAAGAGTATTCTTAGAATGAGGTGGTGATATGAAAAAGAAATTGTTTTGGATTATTGAGATGGGAATACCTATTTTAATAATAATTTTAAGTTTTATATTTTTATTTATTGATTTATCACTATATTTTCCACAAATTTACACTAAACTAAATGATATATTAAAAGAAATAATCAAAAATTTGACAAGTATATCTGCTCTAGTATCTACAATGGCCACAGTTTTTTGTGCAATAGTTATAACTAGTTTAAGTGTTTTTGGGTCGACAAGATCTTATTCTACAGTTACATTATCACAATCTAAATTAGCCGTACAAAAATTTATAGTCTATGCTTTTTTATCTTTATTTGGTAGTTTAATATTATTAATTTTCTCATTAATTTATTTTCTTATTCCAATAAAATTATATATTTTTGTATTTAATTTTACATTAGCAAGTATTTGGGCATATACATTTTTTTCAATATATATGTTTTATAAAAATATATCTTATATAGGAAAGGATAATAAATCTGAAATTCAAATGTTACAGCAAATTGTGAGGATAAAAAAAGATGTAAGTACAATAAAAGAATCTCTTGAGAGAATAGAAAAAAATAAATAACTTGCAAATTTTATATTTTTAGTGTAATCTATTCCCCGTAAAAGACCTTGTGTTTAATAAAGGGGGTTAAAATGGAAAAATTTAGTAAAAGAATTGAAAAATTATTAGTTGAAATTGGTTCAAGTTTAGAAAAAGATGAGAAAGTATCTATTCAAATAACTAAAGAAATGAATGGTAAAATATTTTATTCAATAGCTCCAACAAAAATAATAGGAGCAAATGAATAGGAGTAAAAATACAATGTTACAAAAGAGACTATTATTTATAAATACAAGTAAGCCAGAAGGTAACTGATTTATAAAGCAACTTTTAGAGACTTTTGAACTATATAGAATTGGAATAAGAGTATGAGTCAGTGACCACCCTTATCTAATCATTATGATTGGATAGGGGTGGTCTATTTTTTTATCAGGAGTTTTTATGGAAGAAATGGAAAAGTTAATGGAGATGATTGAGTCTTTAGATATTGATTTAGATACTAAATCAGAGTTGATGATTCAATTAGGTAAGGCTGATACAGAAGCAAGGAGATGGAATGATGGTAGGAACTAAAAGAGTTATTTTATTAGCAGGACATAATTTTATAAGTCCTGGATGCAATACAAATATAGATGGAAAGTTAATAACAGAATTTGATATGACAAGTTATTTGGTAACGGAAGTTTTTAAAAAAGAGAGATTAGTTGGAATTGATTTAATTATTAAAGCTAGAAATGATTTTGGAAATTTAGTTAATGAAGTTAACTCTTTAAATGGAGATATTCTAATAAGTTGCCACTTTAATGCCTATGATAGAAAAGCACAGGGAACAGAGGTTCTATATGCTCATACATCATCAAAAGGAAGAAAGTTAGCTTCAGTAGCTCAAGATATTTTAACTAAGCATTTAGGACTATCAGATAGAGGAATAAAACCAACTAAACCAGAAGATAGAGGAGGTTCAATTCTTAATAAAACTAAACCAGTAGCAATACTAATAGAACCATTCTTTTTAGATAATATCAAGAACAAAGATTATCTAGAGAAATCTATTGAAAAAGTTTCAAATGCAATAATTGAGATATTAGAGTATGTAGATAAAAATGAGCTTTGAGAGGTCATATGAAAATAGAAAAATTAAAACTAAGTGAAATAACACCATATATAAATAATGCTAAAGAGCATCCTCAAGAACAGATAGACCAAATAAAAGGAAGTATAAAAGAGTTTGGTTTTAATGATCCAATAGCAGTAGATGAAAACAATGTGATTATAGAAGGTCATGGAAGATATATCGCATTACAGCAATTGGGAGCTGAAGAAGTAGAGGTAATAAGATTAGATCATTTAAGTGAGATACAGAAAAAACAATATATAATAGCTCACAATAAATTAACTATGAATACTGGCTTTAACCTAGAAAAGTTAAAACTAGAGTTAAAAGAGATAGAAATTAATGAAAAAGACTTATCTTTAACTGGTTTTGAAATAGAAGAACTAAAAGATTTAAATATTGGAAGTTTAGAAGTTGAAATTGATGAGTTTAAAGAAGATGAACCACCAGAAGTAGATTTAGAAAAAGAACCATACAGTAAACTTGGAGACTTATATATGCTAGGTAGTCATAGATTACTTTGTGGAGATAGTACAAAAGTTGAAGATGTCACAAAGGTTATGTTAACAGATAAAGCTGATTTAGTATTTACAGACCCACCTTGGAATGTAAATTATGGAGGAGTAAAAGAGGATAATCCTCAAGGATATAAACCAAGAACAATATTAAACGATTTCATGGGAACAGAGGATTTCAAGAAATTTATGTTTAATGTATTTTCAAGAATGGCTGAGTTCTCAAAGAAAGGTTGTCCAACCTACGTTGTTATGTCGGGCCAAGAGTGGGGAAATATGATGTTAACTTTAGCTCAGAACAATTATCATTGGTCATCAACAATTATCTGGAATAAAGATTCCTTAGTTCTTTCAAGGAAAGATTATCATACAAAATATGAACCTATCTGGTATGGATGGTTAGAAGGAGCACCAAGACTTCATCCATTGGAAGATAGAAAACAATGTGATGTTTGGGATATTCCAAGACCTAAGAAATCAGAGCTTCATCCTACAACTAAACCAGTAGAAGTTCCAGGAAGAGCAATTATGAATAGTTCTAAAAAAGGAGATGTAGTTTTAGATTTATTTGGAGGCTCAGGTTCAACTATGATGGCTTGTGACCAGTTAGAAAGAAAAAATAGATCATTGGAATTAGACCCAAGATATGTAGATGTAATCGTAAAAAGATATATAAACTTAGGAAAAGAAGATGTGATTTTAATAAGAGATGGAAAAGAGATTTCTTATTCTGAAATTATTAGTAACCTATAAAAAATAGGTTACTGATTAAAGTGTATCAAGTAGTTGGTGCATTTTAGTTAGTAACAAAATATGGATGAACCAATGTGTAAACTACAGGAAGGTTCGGGAAAGGGGTTGGCAGAATGGAGGTATATAAATGTGAATTTAGATGCCAGTAAGATATTTAGAATAGGTATAGATTGGTTAACACTATATAACTTTGAAATTAGTTATAACAGCAATCTTTATATAACAGAACAAGTAACAGAGGAGTATTACCAAGAAAAATTTTGTTTAGATGAGCCAAGTTACACTTTAGATAGTACCACAAGGTTATATAGCAGTGGGAAGGAAACACATTTTAAAAATTTGAGATTTAATCCAAATAAAATTTTAAATGGCCATAATATTTATAACTCAAGGGAGATAGAGCTGAAATCAGCTCTTTTAATACTAATTAAAGAACTTTCAGAGAAAGGCATAGAGATAAATTTAGCTGAAGCAAAAATTAAAGATGTTGAGATAAATTTGAACTTTAACAAACCTTTTTTAGAAGTTGAAGAGGCTTTTAAACTGTTATTCATATCAGTGCCACACTTTAAAAAGATAAGTAGATGCACTAGAAATAAAAGCTATAGATTGATGTTTCAAGATGAAACTCTTCTAGGAAATTACGGCTCTACTTTGGTTACTGTTTATGACAAAACAGAAGAATCTAAAAAGCTAGATTTAGAATTAGATATAACAAGATTAGAGTGGAAGTTTTTAAATAGAACTTTTTCATATTATGCAAATAAGAATGAAAAGGATAATAGTCTAAATTCTATTTTAAACAGCTTTAAACTTATAGATGGAATCTTTATAGAGAACACCAAGAAGAAGCTCTTAGAAGAGGGAATAAGACATTTAGAAAATGTTATAAAGACTAATTTAGAAAAAGAGTTCCTAGCTTTTAAAAAAGCTAATAGATTTGGAAAAGAGTTGGGTAAAAAAGAGAAAAGAGGAGTCTATAGATATTTAGAAGAATCATGCTGGATATTTGATTACACTCTTTTAATAGAGCTTGTTGATAAACATGACAAAGCACATAAAACTAGAGAGACAAAAACAATATTGAAGAACTATTCCAATCGTAATAATTTAGAAAAATTAAATTATTTGATGGAATTTATTTTTAACCACTAATTTCAAATAGTGGTTAAACTTTCGAGGCTTAAAAATAGGCTGAAACACTTTATAAATAGATAGTTTATGAATCATATTACTCAGAGAAATCAGAGCGGTTTTTCCTTATTAACTAATAGCCGTTATAAATGACATTTTTATTACTTAATT
This sequence comes from Clostridium sp., assembly GCA_051653165.1. Classification (GTDB taxonomy): domain Bacteria; phylum Bacillota; class Clostridia; order Clostridiales; family Clostridiaceae; genus Clostridium. Next base: position 7,455 of record JBOFVP010000081.1, on the reverse strand, counting down.
TATTCTTTTAATAGGAGGTGTGTCATAGTGATAAATAAAGTTTCTAATATAGTTAAGAAAGAGATAAGAAAAAGATTTGAAGCAGGAGAAGATTTAAAAGAGTTAGCTTATGAGTTTAGATTGTCTTATGGCACATTGAGAAACTTGTCCAGTAAAGAGAAATGGCAGAAGGGAATTAATTCAACATTACTTTACTTACAAGAGGTACAAAATGATATAGAGCAGCATTTAGAAGAGAAAGAGGAGATAAAAGGTCATTATAAGAATCTTCATAAATCAACTTTAGCTTATCTAATTGAGTTAGAGAGAAAAAAGGAAAGACCAACAAATAAAGGCAGAGAAGATGCTCTAAGAACTAGAATAACAACTCATAGAGATGGTTATCAATTTGCTAAAGAGTTGTATTCAATAATGAATCCAGAGGAAGAGCTTGATTATAAGATTAAGTTAGCAAGATATCAAGCCTATAAAGATGAGATATTAGCTGATGAAAAAGAAAGAGAGATAAAGCTAGACTCTGAGTCAATAGATTTAAAATTAAAAAAGATAGAGTTAAAAACAAAAGAGAGAAAAGCGAAAGCTTATGGAGTTGTTATAGATGAATAGGATATGTCCTAGATGTAAAAAGGTATATTCATATAGTTTAAAAGAGTGTCCAAATGGTTGTACTAAGAAGATAAGAGCTGAATCAAATAGGATATATGATAGATGTCAAAGAGAGAATCAAGACTTTTATAACAGTAAAGAATGGAAGAGATTAAGAGAAAGCTGTAGGAATAAGTTTAGTGAATTGTGTCTTTGGAGCTTATATAAACATAAAAGAGTTAGAAAAGGAAGTTTAGTTCATCACATAGTTCCATTATCAGAGGATAAATCAAAAGGGTTAGTGCTTACAAATCTTGTTTATTTAAGTGATGAAGCTCATAGAGAGATACATAAGTTATATGAAACAGATCAAGTTGAAACAATTAAAGAGATAAAAGAGTTTATAAAAATATGGGAAGTTGAGTATGGAGGCGGGGGTATATGAAAAAGTTTTTGAGAAGCGAGCAGATACCGCATCCTCTCCTTTCTTTTCGCAAATTTCCCTTTGAGAAAAAATTAAGAAAATAAAAACTGGAGGTGTCAAAAATTAGAAAGTCACTTGAAGCACAAACAAAACATTTAACTCAAGAAGAGATAAAAAGAAAACAGCTAGAACAAGAATCTGTATTTGTTGGAAATGAGCAACTGGAACATCCTCCAGATTGGCTAGTAAATCAAATTGCAATTAATGAATGGATTAGACTTGTAGAGCAATTTAATAAAAAATCTATGATTAGTAATTTAGATTATAACAGCTTAGGAGGTTACTGTAATGCCTTTGCTAGATATGTTTCAATTGTAACTAATTTAAAGACTGATGTAATGATTGTAGAAGATGTAAATCCACTTGTAAGCTTAGAACTTAAATATTCAGATGAGATGAAAAAGTATGGTTCTTTATTGGGATTAACAATGGAATCAAGATTAAAAGCTGGTTCTGGAATAGTAGCTAGAATAGATAAAACATTAGGTGATGAGTTTGGAGATGTTTAATGAGTATTAAAGAGGACCTGATAAGGTACTCTAAAGAATGTATTGAAGGAATAATACCAAGTGGTGAGAAACACATATGGGCTTGTAAAAGATTTTTAAAAGATGTTGAAGAGAAAAAGTTTTACTGGGATGAAGAGGAAGCTGTAAGGATAGTTAAGTGGTTTACATACCTTAGACATTCAAAAGGGGTTTTAGCAGGAACTCCAATAGTATTAACTGATTGGCAAAAGTTTATAGTTTGTCAAATATATGCTTGGAAAAGAGAAGATGGATATAGGAGATATAAAAAAGCTTTTATAGAGGTTGGAAGAAAGAATGCTAAAACTCAGATGCAAGCGGGATGTATGCTCTATGAAATATCTGTAGTGGCAACAAGAAATGGAGAGATAGCAGAAACATTTTGTGCAGGAACTAAAAGAGAGCAATCGAAACTTTTATTTTCTGAATGTCAAAATATGCTTACAGGAAGTTCTTTAGCACCAAAGTTTAAGTTAACAAGGGATAAAATAGTTCATATAAAAACGACCTCATTTTTAAAACCATTATCAAAACAAGATGGAAAAACAGGAGATGGAACCAATCCAGCAGCACTTGTTCTTGATGAGTATCATCAACATGCAACAACAGAGTTTTATGATCTAGCATTAGGAAGTAACTCTAAAGAGTCTTTATTATTGATAATAACAACAGCAGGAATAGATTTAAATGTTCCTTGTTATACAGAAGAATACAAATATTGCTCTGAGCTACTAAATCCAAATATAGACATAGAAAACAATGAGTATTTTGTAGATATTTGTGAAGCCGATAAAGATGATGATATAGGAGATTTAAAAACATGGCAAAAAGCTAATCCACTTAGAGCGACCTATAAAGAAGGTATACAGAAAATAGCATCAGATTATGAAGTAGCTAAAAGTGTTCCTGAAAAGATGATTTCATTTAAAACTAAAATTTGTAATATTTGGGTTCAAGCTAAAGATTTAGGTTATATGGATATGGAGAAGTGGAAAAGATGCGAAGTAAAAACTCTTCCGTTTGATATAACTAATAGACCTGTATATGTGGGATTTGATATGTCAGCAAAAATTGACTTAACAAGTGTAGCATTTGTGATACCTATAATGGTTGAAGGGATTGCAAAGTATATAATATTTAGTCATTCTTTTATTCCAAATAGAGAAAAGTTAATGGAAAGAAAATTGATAGATAAAGTTCCTTATGATAGCTGGGAGGAGAGGGGATTTTTAAGTGTAACAAATACTCCAATAGTTGATCAAAGCTATGTAATGGATTATGTATTAAAAATCTGTGAAGAAAATAATTGGGAGATAAGACATCTTTGCTTTGACCCAGCTAATGCTTCAAAATTAATGATGGATTTGGATATTCAAGGATATGAAGTAACAGAGGTTTATCAATCGCATAAATCTTTAAATGAAAGTACAGCAGGTTTTAGAGAACAGGTTTATTCAGAGAATGTTTATTATTTACCAAACCCACTTTTAAACTATGCAATGGGAAATACAGTTATAAGGCAAAATAATGGACTTATAAAAATAGATAAAGATGCTTCGATTAGAAGGATTGACCCAATTGATGCTCTTTTATGTGGATATAAATTGGCAATGTATCATGAGTTTGAATTTGATGTTAATGAATTGCTTTCTGATGAAATTCTAGAGAAGTTATATGGTGGAGGTGAGTAATGAAAATAATAGACAAAATAAAAAATATAGTAAAGTCAGAGAAATCAAATGAAAAAGAAGAAGGGCTATCTTTAGAAGAGGTAGGAGATTTTTTTCATAGCTATGGAATAGATGTTGAAAGCATTGATAGGAGCAGTGATTTGTCGGAAACGATTTATTATATATGTTTAAAACATTTATCAGAAACAATGTCTAAAATGCCGTGGGAACTTAGAGCTTTAACAATAAAAAAAGGTAAAGAAAAAGTTCTGGATTCTAATATTGATAGACTTTTAAATTTAAGACCTAATCCATATATGACTGCTGCTACATTTTGGGGAACTGTAGAAATTAATAAACTCCATCATGGCAATGCTTATATCTATATAGAAGCTGATAGAAATGGATTTCCAAAGCATCTTTGGTTGCTTCCAAGTGCTCAAGTTAAGATTTGGATAGATAATAAAGGTGTTTTTGGAAGGCTAAATAGTATTTGGTATATTTGGACAGATAGCCGAACAGGAAAAAGATATAGCTTTGAAATGAATGAGATTATCCATTTGAAAACTCATGTAAGTTTTGATGGACTTTCAGGAGTTGCAACAAGAGATATTTTAAAAACTCAAATAAGTAGTGGGAAAAATTCGGTTGGATTTTTAAATAAGCTTTATAAAAGTAATATGTTTGGCTCTAAAGTTTTAGTTCATTATCCAGGAGAGTTGAATAAAAGTAATGAGCAAAAAATTGCAGCAAAGCTTGAAAGGTATTCAGCAACACAAGGATCAGGAAAGTTTATTCCTGTACCAGCAGGATTCCAAGCACAACTATTAGACATGAAACTAGCAGATGCACAGTTTTTTGAAAACAATAGAGTTTCAGCATTACAGTTAGCAGCAGCATTTGGAATAAAGCCAAATATAATTAATGATTACACAAAGTCTAGCTATTCAAATTCAGAAACTCAGCAAGTTGATTTCTATGTAAATAGCTTGCAACCATTATTTAAAGCGTATGAACAAGAGATAAGTTATAAGATTTTGACTGAGAGCGATATAAAAAAAGGATTTAGATTAGAAATTAATGAGAAAATTTTATTTAAAATGGACAATAAAACCCAAGCGGAAGTTTATAGTAAATATCTAACTAATTTTGCTATGACACCAAATGAAGTAAGAGAAGACTTAAATCTTCCATATATAGATGGCGGAGATACTTTGTTAGGAAATGGCTCTACAATAAATTTAAATAATATAGGAAGTCAATATAACAATAAAGGAGGGGGTGAATAAATGCCAGTATTGAATTTAGACAAAGGAAAGTTGGAAGTTAAAAATAAAGCTGAAAATGTAGCGGAATTAATTATTTTTGGAGAGATTGCATCAAGTAGGTGGTCAAATAGTGATGTTATACCATCCGATGTAAATAATCTATTGAGTGAAATTGGAGAAGGTGATGCTTTAGATATTTATATCAATTCTCCTGGTGGAAGTGTCTTTGCTGGAATTGCTATATACAATATGTTAGCAAGACATAAAGGGCATAAAAGAGTTTTTGTAGAAGGGTATGCTGCATCAATAGCTTCAGTTATAGCAATGGCAGGAGATGAGATTATAGTTCCTGAAAATGCCTATTTAATGATTCATAAAGCTTGGGGATTAGCAATAGGTAATGCTGACGATTTAAGAGAACAAGCGGATTTGTACGAGAGGTTTGATACCACAATAGCGAATGCATATATGACAAAAGCTAAAGATGGAAAAACATTTGATGAGTTCTTAGAACTTATGAAAGCAGAGACTTGGTTTGATGGTTTTACAGCTCAAGATTATTTTAATGTTACTTCAACAGAAGCTGTTGATATAGCAGCTTTTTTAGATGGAGAGTTGTGTAAGAACTATAAAATTCCTCAAAATCTTTTAATGAATAATATAAAAGCTAAAGATGAAAAGGAAACAGATATTCAAAAGGATTTCGGAAGTTCCGAAATAGAGTTAGCAAAAGCAAAATTAAATTTATTAATAAACTTATAGGAGGTCGTAATGACAAAATTACAACAAATGCAACAAGAGATGTTTAACTTAAAAGCTGAAGCAAAGAATATTATAGAGAAGGTTGGAGTGACAGAAGCAGAAATAAAAGAAGTTACAAATAAGATATCAGAGCTTCAAGCTAAGATTAATTTACAAAAAGAATTGGATAATCCACAAACAGAACCTGAAAATAGAAGTGGACAACAGCTACCAAGAGGAAATTTAGATGGTGAAGATGTAGAACCTGAAGCAAGATATGGTGAAGCGTTCTATAATTCTCTAAGAGGAAGAGCTTCAAGTGAAGATAGAGAGATTCTGGAAGCTAGAAATTTAAGTTCTGGAATAGGTGAAGATGGAGGATGTTTAATTCCAGTAGACCAGCAAACTGAAATTAATGAACTTAAAAGAACATTTACTCCTTTAAGAAATTTAGTAACAGTTGAATCTGTTAGAACTTTAACTGGATCGAGAGTATTAGAAAAAGATGCAGAACATACACCGCTTGAAAAGTTTACTGAAACAGATGAGGATGGAATTAAAGAAACTACAGCACCTAAATTTGTACCAGTAACATATAAAATAGAAAACTATGGAGGTATTTTACCAATTCCAAGAACTTTATTACAAGACCAAACAGCAAATTTAAGAGGGTATTTAAATAGATGGTTAGCTAAAAAGGCTGTAGCAACAGAAAACACTTTAATAATTTCAGTTTTAAATACATTAAGTAAAATTTTAATTTCAACAATTGATGATGTTAAAGATGTTATGGATGTAAAATTAGACCCATCTATTTCAGCAATAGCTAAAGTAGTAACTAACCAAGATGGTTTTAACTATCTAAATAAACTTAAAGATTCTCAAGGGAATTATTTATTAGAAAAGGACCCGAAAGCTCCAACTAAAAAATTATTAAATGGAAGAGAAATTATTGTGCTATCAAATAGAATATTAGCTTCAGCAGGAACAACTGATAAAAAAGCTCCTTTAATAATTGGATCATTAACAGATGCAATCGTGTTATTTGATAGAGAAACTATTGAATTAAAATCTACTGATGTTGGTGGAGATGCTTTCAAGAAAAATAGAATTGATATGAGAGCTATTATGAGATTGGATGTTAAGAAATTTGATTCATCAGCAGTTGTGTATGGGGAAATACCAATATCAGGAGTAGCATCAATGAGTTTTAAAGAAAGTGTTGAGAATAAAGATCAGGAAAATGAAAAATAGGAGGCTCATATGGTTGATAAAGCTAGAGCTAAGGAGTACCTAAGAATAGATGAAGAAGATGAAGATAATTTTATTGAAATGTGCATAGAGTTTAGTAAAGAGGAGATAGAAAATTCCACTGGAGTCACTTTTGATTCTGGTGGAGAAAGTAAAACATATGAAATGGCACAACTTATAATTATAACTGATAGATATGAAAATAGAGGTTCTCAAGATTTAGAGTTTAAGCCAAATAACATGCTTTCTTGTTTATATACAAAGTTGAAATATGGTGATTATAATGTCCAATCTTAGCAGTAGATTAAAAAATAGAATAGGTATTTATAAAAAAGAACATGTAAATGGAAAACTTGGAAAAACTTATGAAGATATTCTTGTAAAAAAAGTTTGGGCTGAGATTAAGTTTCAAAGTGGAAATATAGTAAATGGAGAGGGAGAAACAGAAGCTAATAATACAAGGTTTAAAATAAGGATTAGAAAAACTCAGATTAAATCAGATTATCATATTGTATATAAAGGGCTAGTTTATGAAATAGAATATATTTATCCAGATTTTAAGAAGAATAGTTTTATGGATATAATGGCAAAGCTACGAACGGAGTGATAGTATGAGCTTAGATCAATTATCTAAAGATTTATTAAAGTTGGCCAATGGAATTAAAGATGGAAAAGAAACGAAAAAGTTTTTAAAAAAAGAAGGTGTAAAATTAAAAAATAAAACAATTTCTGTTGCAAAGAGTAGAGTTAAAAAGAAAACTGGAAATTATATAAAAGGTATAAAATCAGGGAAAGTTTATGAGTATCAAGGAGCATATGCATGTAGAACGTATTCCACAGCTCCTCATGCTCATTTAATAGAGTATGGACATATAAAGAAAGATAGAACAGGGAAAGAGCATGGATTTCAAAGAGGTTACCATGTATTT
>JBOFVP010000080.1:0-4184 GCA_051653165.1 Clostridium sp. | reverse complement strand
CACTTACACATACACTTAAAATAGTAGCATATACAGTATAAAATATATTTATACAACCTGTTTGATATGCAAGATGTCTAAACTTTATTGTATTTAATATATACTTCATTCCACCTCTTCTTTCAAACATATTAAGTCCCGACCTAACATATACTAAATAATCATCAATATTTTTAACTTTACACCCACCTTTAATCATTTTTAACCATAGTAAATAATCTTCATATCCAGCACCGTACATCGACTTATAATTTCCGACTTTAATTACCTTTGACTTCCTATACATTATAGTTACATGATTAAATGGATTCCTTAATTTCGAGTATTTAACTATCTCATTATAGTTTAACGGAACTACTCTTTTACCTATTATATTTTCCTTATAATCTTCAAACTCTATTATATGGCTACCGACTAAATCTATTTCACCTCTACTAAATTCAAGTATCTGTTTTTCAAATCTGTCACTTCTCGCTATATCATCACTGTCCATTCTTGCAACTAATTCACAACTACATTTTTCTATACCTATAGCTAAAGCCTTGCCTAACCCAACATTTTTTTGTAATTCAACTATTTTAAATACGTCTGGATAATTATGTGAAAAGTTATCAATTACTTTATCTAACTCATACGTTAATGGTCCATCTTTAACTATTACTATTTCCTTTGCTTTTACTGTTTGATCCATTATGCTCTCTAAACATTGCCTTAAATATTCTTCCTTTTCTTTATTATAAATTGAAATTAAAACACTAAATTCCATACTATACCTCCCTCTAAGCCACCTTATCTTTACTATTATCCATTCATACTTTGATTATTATCCGACTTACCTTCCTGAACTCCTTCACTCTTAACAACACTAAGAGCCGTCATAAAGATAATCTTAAAATCAAACCAAAAACTCTTTCTATCTAAATATTCCTTATCTAAACTAACCTTAAGCTCCAATGGAATCTCATCTCTTCCATTAATCTGAGCCCATCCAGTAAGTCCAGGAATAAGCTTATGAACACCAACCTCAGTTCTCATATCTCTTAAATCAATCTGATTATAAAGAGCAGGTCTTGGTCCAACTAAGCTCATTTCTCCCTTTAAAATGTTAAACAACTGTGGTAGTTCATCTAAGCTTGTCTTTCTCATAAACTTACCAACACCAGTAATCCACTGCTCTGGATTCTCTAAAAGGTGTGTTGGAACATTTGGAGTATCTATTCTCATTGTTCTAAACTTATAAATATTAAACTCTATATTATCCTTACCAATTCTTCTTTGTTTAAATAAAATTGGTCCTTCTGATGTAAACTTAATTATAATTGCTAGTATTAAAATAATTGGTGATAATATAATTATTGAAATTAAACTTACTAAAAAGTCAAATACTCTCTTAATTTTAACCCGCTCCTTTATCTATACTTCATGAACCGTAGTTGCTGCCTCTTCCTTTGCTAAATCCTCATCACTCCTAACATAAGTAGGAACAACCTCACCAAGCAAAGTCCTAAGCATACTCTTATTATTAAGTCTTGCAACCCTCATAAGCTCATCAATATTCTTCTTAACTTCCACAACATTAAAGTCCCCAGGAACCCCAATAAAAATCTTCTCATGCATTGTCTCAGTTAACCCTTCCTCACTCATAAGAAGCTCTTCGTAAAGCTTTTCCCCTGGTCTAAGTCCAGTAACCTCAATATTAATATCACGTCCAACCTCAAGACCTGAAAGCTTAATTAAATCACATGCTAAATCATATATTTTAACAGGGCTACCCATATCTAAAACAAAAATCTCTCCACCTTTAGCATAAGCACCAGCCTGTAAAACCAACTGTGCTGCCTCAGGTATTAACATAAAGTATCTTGTTATATCCTTATGTGTTAAAGTAATTGGTCCACCTTCTGCTATTTGCTTTTTAAATAACGGTATTACAGAACCATTAGACCCAAGAACATTTCCAAACCTAACAGCAACAAACTCCGTTTTACTTTCCTTATTAAAAGCTTGCACTATCATTTCACACATTCTCTTAGTGGCTCCCATAACATTCGTTGGATTAACTGCCTTATCAGTAGAAATCAATACAAACTTATCAATATTATTTCTTGCTGCAAGCTCTGCCACATTATAAGTTCCAAGAACATTATTCTTAATTGCCTCCATTGGGCTTTCTTCCATTAAAGGAACATGCTTATGGGCTGCTGCATGAAATACTACATTAGGTTTATATTCATCATAAATACTTTTTAATCTTTCCTTATCTCTAACAGAAGCTATTAATGTTTTTAACTTAAGGTTTGGATAAGCTCTTAATAGTTCATTTTGAATATCATAGGCATTATTTTCATAAATATCTAATATAATAAGTTCTTTAGGTTTAAATTTAACTATTTGCCTACAAAGTTCTGAACCAATAGATCCCCCTCCCCCTGTAACTAAAACAACCTTATTTTCTAAATAATCAGAGATTCCTGTGTGGTCTAACTTAACCTCATCTCTTCCTAAAAGATCCTTAACATCAACTTCTCTTATCTTATTAATTGAAAAATCACCATCTATTATTTCTGAAAGTCCTGGCATTATATTTACCTTAACCCCTGACTCTTTACAATTTTCTATGATTTCCCTTTTATTCTTCTTATCTAGTGATGCTATTGCAATTACTATTTCATCAATTTGTTTTTTCTTTACTACTGCTTTTATGTCAGCTCTTTTTCCTATAACCTTAACTCCACCAATATAAGTACCTTGCTTTTGACAATCATCATCTATATATGCTACTACTCTTTTCTTTTGGTTTAGGTTTCTTTTATATTCCCTTTGAACCACTGAACCAGCCGTTCCTGCTCCTATTACTAGAATATTTTTAAATTCACCCTTGTCTTCTATTCCTAGTTGAATGTAATATCTTCTAGCAACTCTATATGAGATTCTTACTCCGTTACACAAAATAAAAATCATTATCCCTGAAAGTATTGTTACCATTCTTGGTATTCTTTCTTCAGTAAATAATGATATTCCCATATTTATAACAAAACCTGAGAATACAGCAAGAGTTCCTGATACAACTTCATCTACCCCTGCAAAGCTCCATAGACTTTTATATAGTTTAAATAGTGAGAAACATATTATATATATTCCACCTGCTACTATTAGTCTTGTTGAGTGTATTTCCATATAGTTTTGTATTTCTTTTAGATTGTAGCCAAATCTAGCATAAAATGAAAACATATAAGCTACTGTAATTAATGCTATATCTATTAATATTAATAATCCAATTTTGTTTCTTCTTTTACTTAACACAACTCTCACCACCCGCATTACTATTTACAACTTTTTTGAAGCTCATAGTGAAATTAAACCCCTTCACTATGGCCTCTCTTATGTACATACGTTGCATTATGCAACATATTTTTATTTTCTCTTTTTGTTATGTGATTCTTCTGCCCCATACCCATAATAGTTATAATATTTCTTCTTGTTGTTCTCTACCCCATTTAAAACTGTTCCTAGAATTTTAGCATTAACCTTATCTAATAATTGCTTAGATTCCATTACCTCATCCTTTTTTGTAACCCCAGCTTTAACTATTAATATTGTTCCATCAACCTTAGTTGAAAGAATTTGTGCATCTGCAACAACTCTTACTGGTGCTGTGTCTAATATTATGTAGTCATATACTTCTTGTAGTTCTTTAAGTAACTTTTCCATTGCCTTTGACCCTAACATTTCTGATGGGTTTGGTGGAACCTTACCTGATGTTATTATATGAAGGTTTTCTGTATACTCAAATATACCATCCTTCATTATTTCCTTCTTTAGTAGTATATCTGATAACCCAGTCATGTTTGATATTCTAAATCTTTTATGAAGACTTGGTTTTCTTAAATCACAGTCAATTATTAGAACCTTTTTGTCCCCTTGTGACATTGCAAATCCTAAATTTCCTGCTACTGTACTTTTACCTTCCCCTGGTTCTGTACTTGTTACTACTATTGTTCTTATTTCTCTATCGAATGAAGAGTATTGTATGTTTGTTCTTAAAGTTCTGTATGCTTCTGCCACCATTGATTTTGGTTTTTGTTGTACTATAAACATATATCTCTTCCTCCTATTCTTCTTCTAATGCTATAATTCCTAGCACTGGAAGCTCTAAATCTTTTTCTAATTGCTCTTTGTTTTTG
>JBOFVP010000079.1:0-1957 GCA_051653165.1 Clostridium sp. | reverse complement strand
AATATTAGTTGCATTAGCTTTAAAGTTTGAAGTAGAAATTAATAATGAATTAGGGAGGAAAATTCGTATGTCACCATTAGGACAAAAGATATTTAATGAAGGAATTGAAGAAGGAATAGAAAAAGGTAGAGAAAAGGGTCAACTTGAAAAGCAAAGAGAAATAGCTAAAAATTTAATGGATATTTTAAATGATGAAATGATTGCTAAAAAGTGTGGATTAACTATAGATGAAGTGAAAAAAATAAGAAGTGAGATTGAAAAAGATAATAATTAAAATTGAGCTGTCCCTAATGGGGCAGTTTTTTTATTAAAGAAAATACAATTAATAAATCAACTAAAATATAATGGAAAGAGTATCTATAGTAACTACAGATACTCAATATACTGATTTTTCAGTTGTCTGCCAACGGCATTCAATTAAGTCATGCAAAAATTTTAGGTTTTTTCTGTTGCCTACCAACGACGTGCAATTAGATCACATAAAACATCAGATTATTAGGTGTCAGCATACCTAAATAAAATATACTTTATTTATATAATTATTATATATCACTAATTAATTAAAAAAATAGTAGATAAATTAGAAATGCCTATAATTTTATATAAAGTAAGCAATAGTAAAGACAATCTTGTTATGGGATAAGATGTGTAGTACTATATAATTATTACTCTATACATGCTTAGAGTAAAATATAACTATAAGTAATGGATGTGATAATAATGAAACCCATGAAAGAATATGAGAATGAGTTAATTACAATATTGAATGCAGATAAAAATAATTGGTCTAAATTTTATATATTAATGAAAGAAATAGAGGAAAAACAACTTTATAAAGAATTGAATTTAAATAGTTTTACAGCTTGGGTAAAAAGCTTCAGTATTAAAAATAAAATACACGAGAGTGTAATTTGGAATAGAAAAAAAGCCGGAAAAGTATATGAAAATTATGTTACAGTGCAAAAGGATAAAGGAATTGAAGTAGTACCAGTAGAAAAAGCTCAAATAGGTGTTGATTCATTAGTTTTACTTGATAAGATCGCTAAGAGAGATAATAAATTAGGTGCAGAACTTACAGAAAAGGCTATTCAGAAAGAAATAACTAGAGAAGATTTACGGAATGCATATAAAACAATTAGAGGAGATCTTCATAAGAATAAAGTAGATAATAGTAAGGTATCAACTTTAAGTGAAAAAGCAGAGGAAACTATAATAAAAATAAAAGAAACTATTACGGCTTCTAAAATTGTAGCTGCATTATCTAAACCAAAATGGTTAGGTGAAGAATGTAATAGAAAAGCGTTTAAGGGTGCATATGAACAAGATAAATATAAGACTTTAACTGAATTCCCCGTATATACTGGTACAACTTCTAAATCAAGAAGAATAGATGTCTTAGTAGCAGAGAATTTAAGAGTTAAGGAACACTTTAATCTAAATCTACATGGTATTGAAATTAAAGTATCTAAGAGTGATTTAGTTAATGATATGAAGTATTCAGAGTATGCTGAGTTTGTAAATTATCTTTGGTTAGCTATTCCAACAGATTTATTAGAGGTTACTGAAACAATAGCACCTAAAAATATAGGAATTTTAATTTATAAAAATGATAAAATTGAAATACAAAGAGAAGCAGAAAAATTAAACCCTTTAAAGTTAAATGAAAGTTTAACTACTTTAAGTTTAAGATTACTCTAATCAAGCTTAGAGTATTTAACTATTTGTTTATTTTTAATGTTAATCGGATTATAATGTATATAGAATATAAATTATTTACTTGATAAATTGATAGGTATTAATTTAAGGCAAAAAAAAAAGCAGTTAAAAACTGTTTTTTTTAAGTATAGGCCCGGCAACTACCAAGTGCTATACCTTAAATATAAATTATAAGCAATAGATCTTATAATAATATAGGCCCGGCAACTACCAAGTGCTACATTTAAAATCTAACTTATAT
>JBOFVP010000078.1:0-1032 GCA_051653165.1 Clostridium sp. | reverse complement strand
CTTAATATTGCCTTTATTTCAGTATCTTTTAAAGGTTGTTTAAATTTATCATTTAATGCCCTTATCTCTTCTTCTAGTTCCTTAATATCTCTTATGTAAATGCCTTTCCAATAAGCATAACAATGTATTATTGTATTTCTATGACCCTTTAAATTATAATCCCTTAACTTGCATAATGTAAGTATATCCTCTGCCCTTGTTATGTGTAGACTATATGAGTTGAAAAAGCTGTTAGTTATTATTCTTTTATTTTCTGATTTAACCTTTGCTATTTGCTTTTTATATTTTTTAGATAGATACTCTTCTCTTAAATCATACATAGAATATTCTGTTTCATCATCAATATAAAGTATTCTACACTCACTATTATTTTTGCTATTTATTGTTCCTGGTACTCTTAATAACCTTACCCCATCAGTTGCTTTTGGGTCTGCTCCAAAATTTTTCAATCTGTAATACAACATATCCTCTAATTCTTGCCAAGTATATAAAGCTCCATAAGGGGCATGTTTTATCTTCCAGTAAAGGTGTATTCCATTTCCACTATGTACTACCATTGTAGGCTTAGGTATTTCTTTATTTTCTGCCATTTCAAATATACTATAAGCAACTTCTAACTCACTACCTTTTATATTGTCTATATCAATGTATAAGGCTCTGAATTGTCTTATATTCTCTACTCTTCTTATTGGCTTATAAACTGTATTAGGTGCAATGTATGTATCTTCTTCCCCCTCTACACTCTCTAATACCTCTCTTATTCCCTTTATGCTTGTATTATATATTTTATATATACTTTTATCTTTAAATCTTGCACATTGTATATATCCATCTGTATCTTCTTTAAATAAGTGATTATTGTACTTTAATGCTATGCTCATAAAAATTCCCCTTTATATTATAAAAAGCCCTTTAGGTTTACTTCCTAAAGGACTTGAAAAACTTCTCTTTTGATGTTATAGTATGTTTATCAAAAAGTTCTCAAAATGCTTTTAGGTAGTTCGGTTACCTCTAAGTATCTACTGGATATAT
>JBOFVP010000077.1:0-3699 GCA_051653165.1 Clostridium sp. | reverse complement strand
TTGTAGATAAATTAGGATTAAATAATGATGAGTTTAGTATTGATATTTTAGCGGGTACTCCGGTGACTCCTTGTGGACCAGTTGCTCCCATATTACCAGTAGCGCCAATAGGACCAGTGGATCCAATACTACCAGTAGGACCAAGAGGACCAATAGGGCCAGTAGAGCCAATAGGGCCAGTAGAGCCAGTAGGACCAGTAGGTCCAATGTTACCAGTAGATCCTTGAGGACCTTGAAGACCAGTAGAGCCAGTAGGACCTTGAAGGCCAATAGGACCAGTAGGTCCAATGTTACCAGTAGATCCTTGAGGACCTTGAAGACCAGTAGAACCGGTAGGACCTTGAGGGCCAATAGAACCAGTAGGACCAGTAATCCCTTGTGGTCCAGTAGCACCAATTGAAGAGTCGGCTAATGAAGTTATATTAATACCAGCTAAGAATTGAGACTCAATAGGCAAGATAACTGATGAATAGTTAGTAAGTTGATCAAGTGAAACATTAATTAATTTTAAAAATATTGGTAAATCTCCGTTGGAGAATTTTACTATAGAACTACCAGAAATTTGACCACTAACTAATGGATTAGTACTTGAATATACTGAAAATGGATTATTTAAACTTCCGCTGTAAAGTTGTATAGCGAAACTAATAGGAGTACCATTACTAGTACTTTGAACTGCTACCCACCAATTTATTAAATAAGTCCCTTCTTTTGATATTGAAATTATGCCCGTATTTGAGTCAAGTGAAATAAATGGATTCGTAGAAATATTAGCATTATTGAATTTAATATTATCATTAAATAAAATAGTTCTTGATGAAAGTGTAGAATCTAAGGCAACATAGTAGGCATCTAAAACACTTGGCATTTGATGTCCCCCTTTATCTAAGTGAATTTACACTTCTAGTATAGTATATTATATTTTATTAAATAGTAAGATAAATGTTACATAATTTTCACTTTATTCTATAAAATATTCAGTTACTGTAAGCCTCCCTTTGTATAATGTTGTACTTGATAATTGAATAGGGAAACTACTTAAGTTAGCAATTCTAATTGTAGATTCTGCTTGGAGTAATATTGTAGTGGTAGCAGAAATAGATGGAGAATTGGCATCAAACTCAAAGTGGGACAATACAGGATATGGTGAAACAACACCATCTATGACTCGAAGAATTTCAATAACTAAAGGTTGAGCTTGAATTTGAGGAGTTAAATTTAATTGAAAATTGAAAGAGTAAATTCCGTTATCTAACAAGTAGATATCCCCATTTGGTAAAATTGTAATATTAGAAGGTGCTCCTAGACCTGAATTATTTAAGACATAATTTGAGGTTTTTATTGAGTAATTTAAAGGGTTTTGATAAGCTATATTAGGAATTATTCCATACATAAAGTAATCTATAAATCCTATTGATTTAGGCAAACCATTGTTTCCAGTAGGGCCAACAGAACCAGTAGGACCAACAGAGCCGGTAGGACCAACAGAACCAGTAGGACCAACAGAGCCGGTAGGACCAACAGAACCGGTAGGACCAACAGAACCAGTAGGACCAACAGAACCAGTAGGACCAATAGAACCAGCAGGACCAATAGGTCCAGTTGCTCCAGTAAAGCAACAAATAGTATTTGAGCAAGGGATTGTACAAACAGATCCAATTTCACTTATTGTAATTCCAGACAAGATTCTAGTATCATGAGATAATAAAACTGAAATAGGTACATTAGTACTGTATCCAGAAATATTAACAAGTTGAAGTAGGTAAGGGATCTTATCATTAGGTATTTTAATAATAGAATTTCCCATTAATTGACCAGTTAAATTAGGAGTTGCAGAAGCTTGATAATTATCAAAAAAAGGTTGATTTATTTGTTTACCTTTTAAAGCAAAAGCAATTGGTCCACCATCAGAAGATGTCTGAGTAACAAGCCACCAATTAATTAGAAATTCACCTTCTGAAAAAAAGGTAATAGAGCCAGTTTGAGGATCTAAAGAAACTTTGTTGTTATCAATAACATAATTATAATTAAATTTAATTGGACAGTCATAATCGATTCTAGCATTTTTAGTAGGTATATTTACATAGTAAATAGAGTCTAAAATTGCAGGCATAAAGATACCTCCTTATAAAATATAAACTACATTATTATATGAGAAAAGATTGTTAAATGTTACATAATAAAGAACCTATAGATGCTAGATGAATAAAAATCATTTAATATTTTCAATAAATTAGCTTGAATAATAATAAGTGGAGGAGTATACTATAAACAACTAAATAGGAAAAAAATGCTAGAGGTGCTGTTTGGCTGAGAGGGAGAAATCCTAACTCTTATAACCTGATATGGATAATACCAGCGAAGGGAAGCAATATTTAAAATTTGGGAATAATGTACCCTTTTAAATGTTAACTGCAACTTCTAGCATAATAGCTAGAAGTTTTTTTTGTTTTTTAGTAAAGAATATAGGAGGTAAAATATGACTTATACAACTCAAATGGATGCAGCAAGAAAAGGTATATTAACTAATGAAATGATAATAGTGGCTGAAAAAGAAGGAATAAAGCAAGTAGATTTAATGAGGTTAATTGCAGAAGGGAAAGTAGCTATTCCAGCAAATAAGAACCATAAATCATTAAGCCCAGAAGGTGTGGGACAAGGATTAAGGACGAAAATTAATGTTAATCTTGGTATTTCAAAAGATTGTCCCGATTGTGATAAGGAATTGGACAAAGTTAGAACAGCTATAAATATGAAGGCAGAAGCAATAATGGACTTGTCAAACTATGGAAAAACAGAAGGATTAAGAAGAGAGATAGTTGAAATGTCATCAGCAATGATAGGAACTGTTCCCATTTATGATGCACTTGGGTTTTATGATAAGGAACTTAAGGATATAACAGCGAAAGAGTTTTTAGATGTAGTTGAAAAACATGGGAAAGATGGAGTTGATTTTATAACAATTCATGCTGGATTGAATAGGGAAAGTGTTGAAACTATAAAAAGAAATGGTAGATTAACACATATTGTATCAAGAGGGGGATCACTTCTTTTTGCATGGATGGAACTAAATAAAAAGGAAAATCCATTTTATGAATACTTTGATGAGTTATTAGAAATATGTGGAAAATATGATATGACAATCTCTCTTGGAGATGCACTAAGACCAGGTTCTTTAAAGGATTCAACAGATGCAAATCAAATAAAGGAGCTAATAACATTAGGAGAGTTAACTAAAAGAGCATGGGAGAAAAATGTACAAGTTATTATAGAGGGACCAGGACATATGGCAATAAATGAAATAGAGGCAAATATGTTACTTCAAAAGAAGCTTTGTCACGGGGCACCTTTTTATGTCTTAGGACCACTTGTTACTGATATAGCACCTGGTTATGATCATATTACATCAGCTATAGGTGGGGCTATTGCAGCTACTTATGGGGCAGACTTTCTATGCTATGTAACACCGGCAGAACATTTAAGACTTCCTAATTTAGAGGATATGAAAGAAGGAATAATAGCAACTAAAATAGCAGCACATGCAGCTGATATAGCGAAGGGTATTAAAGGTGCTAGAGATTGGGATGACAAAATGAGTAAGGCAAGAGCGGATATTAACTGGAATGAAATGTTTTCCCTTGCAATTGATGGTGAGAAGGCAAAAAGATATAGAGATGAATCAAAGCCACATGATGAAGA
>JBOFVP010000076.1:0-3979 GCA_051653165.1 Clostridium sp. | reverse complement strand
CATCCACTTTATTAAAATTACACTAAAATATTTAAAAATTGATATTTAAAAAGGGATGACTTAAAAATAAATCATCCCTAAAAAATATAAAATATTACTCTTAATTTTTAGAGTTTACACAAAATTTGAAGAAGACTCGATTATCTTATTTTTTACGACAACACATAACCTATAATCAAAAATTCTAGGGTCATATAATTTGTCTCTTACATCTTCTTTTGTCATTTTTGTTTCTCCTTTCTTTTGCATTTTCATATCTTTGACAATATAAATATAAAAAGGCTACAATACATAGCCTTTTCAATCATTTTTATATATTTTGTAATCCGTAAACTCTTTTTTATAAATTTTCAAAACTCATATCTGTAACATTATGAATTTTATAAGTAATAGATCCATTTTCTATAAATAAAATTGTACCTTTTTTATAAAATCTATTTCAATTTTTGCATAAAGTAATTACCTCTTCAGGTTTTATCTCTAACATTTTTTCCTCCAATATTTTAATTAATAAAGAGAACCTAAAAAGATTCTCTTTATCAAAGTAAAACAATTTGCAACAATTATATTTTACACTTTAGGAGATGAATCTACAATAAATTTATTGTACTCTCAATAGCAACATCTTTACCACTAAAAGCCATTCCTATTTTGATTATTTTTAATACTCCATTATTTTTCATAGATATATCATATTTTTTCTCATTTATTTGAGCGAGGGCTTCTTTCGCTTTCTTATAGATAGTATTTTTATCACCAACTTTAAACTCAAATATTAGTCCATAGTTTCTCTTATCCTTTGGTTCTAAGGCTATATCATATCTTCCATAACCACTTTCTCTATTAGAAGTTATTATATACTTATCACCTAATGTTAAAAGAAGTCCCAGCATAAAGTGGTGATAATACTTTTCGCTATCCGCACTATCATGATAACTAACTGCTGACATATACATTTCCTTAAATTTATTTACAAATGAATTTAGGTTTCCTAAAAATAAATCTTCCATCATAAGTCCATAGAAGTGTACGTCCCCTTTTGTATACGTCTCTATGAAACTTTGCCTGAAGAAACTTTTAATCTCTACATTAGGTATCTTTAAAGAATATGACTTAAGCTCAGTTATTGAGGATATTCTTATTTGTTCATATGTTAAATAACCTGAAAACAACATTAAAGACCAAATAGTATTTGTATTATTTAAATCATCAAAAATTATATTTTCTGAAATAGTTTCCCAAATTACTTCTCCTTTAAATATTAACTCTAACTCTTGGAATACCTTCTTATCATTTTTAGCTAATAACTGTTTTATTAAAGCATTATCACTTGTATTTATCCAATAAGGTCCTAAGGCATTTTTATTTATAAAATTAATCAATGACCAAGGGTTATAAACTAATTGATTTCCAAATATATATCCATTATACCATTTTTTAACATCTTCTAACTCATAATCTAATCCGTAGTACTTTAATGCTACTTCCACTTCTTCAGTTGTTAAACCAAAATAGTTAAAATCACTATCTAAAATTGTAGATACTGTAAGGTTATTTAGACCTGAAAATATACTTTCTTTAGCCACTCTCAGTATTCCTGTAAGAACTGCAAATTCTAAATATGGATTTCCTTTTAATGCTGCACTCAAAAAGTTACGGAAAAAGAATATAGCTTCATCATAATACCCCTGTGAATGAGCTGTGACCAATGGGGTATCATACTCATCTATTAAAATTATCACTTTTTTACTATAAAATTTAAAAAGATATTTAGATAAATTTTTTAATGCTCCTACAAAATCTCCAGTTTCATTTAAAAATTCTATTTTATCAAAATCTACTTTTTCACTCTCATCTAGGCTTTCTCTAATGTATCTTTTAGAATTAAATATATCTTTTACTAGTTTTTTAATCTCTTCTAGACACTCTATCCAACTACTAACTTTTATATCTTTTAAACTGACATATATAACTGGATACTCTCCTGCATATCTCATTTTATCTGTGTTTAAAATAGCTAAATTATTAAACAAATTTTTATTAGTCTCTTTATTCTCTATATTAAAGAAATAGTTAAGCATTGACATATTTAAAGTTTTTCCAAATCTTCTTGGTCTTGGTAATAGTGTCACTTCAGATTTTTTATTTAATAATTCATTTATAAACATTGATTTATCAACAAAATAATAGTCATTTTCTATTATTTTTTTAAAGTCATCTATTCCAATTGGTAACTTTTTCTTATACATATTTTTTCACCTCGTTATTTTCATATACTTACTTTATTATATCATATTTTATATCCTTCAAGTACCTAAATATTAATTGTAAAAATATGAGAAGTTAGAAATTTTTTAAATATTTGCTAATCCAAATTAAATTTATGTAAATTCTGCACAAAAACTTAAATTTTTATGACTACAAATAAAAAATATTTATCTGAAACTTATGCTAGTAAAGCTATTTTATTTTATTTATCTAACTCTTGAATTACATTTATACGAATATTTATCTACGTTTTTAATGAATAAATTCTTTCGATATCTACTATAATAAAGCATGTACTTATTAAACTCTTTTTCTTTAGGTGGAACTTTATTTATTACAGTCACTACTTTATTTCCTTGAATAATATATCTAACTCCATCTTTTTCAAATACACCATTTTTTCTAAAATCCTCTTTTTCAAATATATCTAATATCTCGCCTTTGATTGAATCTATATTAACTCTTTTAACTCTTTCAATATATCTCAATAATCCATGCTCTGTTATTTTTAAATTTATTTTTCTCTATACTCTTTTCTCTATTTTTTCTTTAAGTATGTTTTCAGTCAAGCTCTCCGAATATATAACTTTATTAAATAAATAATCTAAAGTTTCCTTTTTTGCTTCTAACTCCCCTTTCAATTTTTCTTTACTTTTTATCTTCTCATCTATTCTATTGACTTGAATTAATAAATTTTTTATATTTTCCTCATCGTTTAAAATAGTTATACATTCATTTAATTTAATTGTTTTTTTTAATATTTTAACCACATTTAGCTGTATTCTATTTTTAATAGTATTTAAAAACTGTATTTGTTTCTCATTTTTTCTTCTAATGCTATTTTCTATAACAATTTTTTCTTTATAGAGAGTTAATATTTCATTTTTTATATCTCCAATAATATTTTTTCTCATACTACACCTCACTTGTCAATTTAAAGAAAAATGGATAAGTTGCTAATCTTTGAGCATTTGAAATATATTTAAATACTAAGCTCTCACAAAATATATCATACTCTTTATCATTTAACTTTTTGTCTGTAATCAATTTTTTTATATTTGGAGAGAATGTCTCTTTTCCATCTATACCAGTATCATAGAAAGAGTAATACATCTGCTCTTTTCGATTTAATCTTATAGCCATAGTCATTCCAAGAAAACTATCTAAACCTTTAGCAATTCCCTTCATACCACTTTCTATACTTTGTTTATAAAAATTAATAAATTGATTACTGTCAAAATATACTCTAAGCTCTGTATCCAATATATGAATATATTTTTCTCCTATTTTCATAAACTTAATATCTAACCATTTTATTTTTGATTTATCATAGTCAATTTTTATATTAAACTTTTCAATAAGAAAGTTAAATTCATCTTTTAAAGAGCTATTTTCATAAGTTTGACAGCTTTCAACTTTTATTTTTCCATTCTTTAATACAGTAATCTTTCTTATTTTTTCATTCTTAAAATGAATACAACTAACCCCTTCAAAAATATCATGTTTACTATGAAGTTTTGATATATCTAGGTTTTGGAGCTGCTCTTTTATAAATAATTCTTCAATTACTCTTTTAATAGCTATTTTTTTATTTTTATCAGTTTGCTCCAAGCTAAAACCATTAGATATTAAACCACATCTTTTCTTTATTTCTCTATATCCATCATAAAGTAACTTATTTGTATCTATCGTATTCAATAAGAATATATTC
>JBOFVP010000075.1:0-4558 GCA_051653165.1 Clostridium sp. | reverse complement strand
TCTGATATAGCTATATCTAATTTTTTTTTAAGCGACTCTTTATTTTGTATTCCTTCGTATTCTTCTTCTAATAATGAGTAAATTGTATGATTTATTGAAATTATTTTACGTTCTTTATTTTCGTTAATTTCTTCTTCATATGTTAGTTTTGCATATTCCATTTTTAAATTTGTTAAATTGCAAAAGGTTAATAATTCTTTATCTGTAACACTCATTAAAATTCATCCCCCTTAAACTTTACATCTTGAATGGTATTATACTCTTTCTTTCCATCAAATATTTGTTTTACTAAATCTTGTCTAAAAAAATTATCTACAAATTTAGGACTGGCTATTTTAACTAGTAATAAAAACCCCTTCTCATCTTTAAAAGGATTGCTTTTATTAGTAGAATTTAATATTTTCTGTTTTTCTTCGGAAGTAAGTTGATTATATTTTTCATTTAGAGGATTTAGGGATTTATTTATCAATTCATCAGCTTCATTAGGTGTTAGACCTTTATAATCAAGAGTTGATAGAATTTTTTGACTTTCTTCTTTTAAAAAGGTTCTTTCATCTTTTACATAAAAATTTATATCTACATAATCAAACATCCCCTCAGCTTTCAAAAACTGAATAAATTCGTAAATTTGTTTACGATAGTGTTCCCTATCTGCTTCGCTTTCTACTCTGCCAAATATATAGATGCCTCCTGATAAAGGAGAGAATATTCCATTAGGATATTTTATAAATTTCTTTTGTCTCTTTTCCATCTCTTTTTTAAAATCAGGAAAATCATACCCGCCTTCTAATTTAAGAACTGGTAAAATATTTTTTCCAAATAACTCTTCCAATTTACCTCTAAAATATTCATTAGCACTTTCATTCAGTAAAACTCCTCCATAATTATCTCCTATATCTCCATCAGGTGCTAAAAATACTGCCGATTCATAATATTCATCATACTCTTTTCTTGTTCCTAAATACTTTTTAGGCAACACATCTGCTACTATCTCTCCATCTCTTTTTCCCATAAATTTAATTATAAATTCTTCATTATATTTCTCTTTCATATAATTTTTTATTATTTCTTCTGGAGATTTTATTCCTCTCAAAGACAATATACCTACCATGAAAAACAATATTAGAATCCATAACATATTTTTATTCTTCACTTTCTTTTCCCAACCTCTCTTCAAAGTGCTTTAAATCTAAACTATTTTCTATTTCAAACATTTTTGTATGTTGTCGTATAAAAATATTTTCTTATTTAAAAGCTGACTATATTTATTTTAACTTTTTTTATCTACTTTTCCAATAAACTACACCTTTTTGAGCTTTTATCTCTCCCCCTAAAGCACATTTCATTGTGCTACAATCTAATAAAACTTTCGATCCTAGTATTGTGAATATTTTACTATTATTAAGCCATTCTCCTGTTATCGCTAATGGACATGGCACAGAAGAAGGGAGCTTCTTACAAGTACCAAAGGGTAAAATATTTATATTCGGAATATTATCTTTTACTACTGCTGCTAATCTACCTCGCATCGTCAAATGTTTTTGTGAAGTTACTTTTAATTCTGTTACTTTACTTCCATAACTACATTTTAAGATAATTCCATCTACAATAGGGCTTGCTGTTGGATTTAAAGCCCCATTCTTTTCTTCTTTCGACATCTTTTTTATATAAAGAGTCAGCTCTTTTCCTATTATTTTATCGTCTGGATTGTAAATAAAACCTAATTCATCTTTTAAATATTTATTATTTTCATCTACAATTCCAAGTATTATTTCTGGATTTCCATTAGCATCTTCTTGTAATTTTGAATATTTTTTTAGTTTATTTTCATCTAAAATTTTAACCACTAAATTTATATAAGGATAAGATTTTGTTTTATCTTTTACATTTTTAAGAAGATTCATTATCCATTTTCTAGCTTCTGTTTCTGGGAGGCTATAGTTACTCCTTTTGAATCCAACCTCTGAATCAAAATTCCAATCTAAATATTTATCCGAAACTAGGAATCTTTTTACTACAACACTTTTTATACAGTTAGAAATATATTCTTCTCTTAAGTTTGGAGTTAATACCCCTTCCTTACTTAAAAAAGGGAAAAATAGATATTCTATTTGTGAGGAACTATTTTCATTTCTTGATAACTTATTTTCTTTTGGACTCAGATATTTACTTTCTAATTTTATATTGTGATTATTTCCAATCTTTTCTAAATATGCTCCATAACTCTTATTATTTTTGTTATTTTTTAAATAAGTTTGTATGTTTGATAATTGCTCTAACTGAGCGCTCATCATCATTCCAACATCAATTATTTCTAAAGAAGAGTGATCAAAAATAAAAAATCCATCCTCTCTTCCATGAAGTAGCTCTTCTATTAAAAAAGCTTTAGGGGGCAAATTTTCCATGGATATTCCATTTATTAGTTCTTCTCTTGCTTTCTCTATCGGTATGGAATTTATTGAGTCAACTCTTACTTCTTTGTAAGTATCTATTTTATCTTCTGGATATCCCTTTATATCGCTGCTATAGTTTATCTCTTTCCAAAGATAAGTTCTAACATGCTCACCATCAAAAAATATTTCCTCCTCTACTGCATAATATCTTTTTAATCTAAGGGTTTTATATTTCTCTTCTTTGAAATAAAAAATTATAAAATTAAATTCTTTATTAAAGATAACTATCTTTTCATTAAAATCTACAATATCATAACCCCGCTTTTCTAATAATTTAAAAATAATATGTTCTCTTGGTTTTGCTTTTAAATTTAAGATAGTAGACCCCGCTTTCAGCTTATTTTTCAAGATTATATTTAAAGGGTGTGCTGTTTTTAATTGGTCACTATCTATTTCTCCCAAAATAATGTCTTTATTGTGTGCTTCTAATCCATTTTCAAAACTTTCGTCTGTTACTACAAAAGATAGGCTGGAGTTTTCATCATATTCCTCCAATTTGTATTCCATTCTCTTTGGTTCAGGAGTATTAATCGTGATAATCTTTTTAGGAGAAGTTTTTAATACCCTTAGTTCTATTAATTTTTTATAAACTTCTTCAACCTCTTTATTTTTATTTTCAATCGTTAATACTTCTTCTCTTATATTATACAAAGCATATAGTGTCCAAACTGCTAGTCCTACTGGACCAGCTTTTCCTAATTTTATCCCTAACAACATTGTCCCACTTTTATAGAGTTCCTTAAATGTGAATATAGATTTTAATATTTCAAAAGTTGACAAATAGCCAAAATCTTTTGGAGTGAAATTAGCAACTGTTGACACTAAAGATGGATCTTTTATATAAAATCCTTTTGAATCATAATTAGCTAGCCAAAGATTTAAAACATTAGCTAAAGCCCCTGCATTTCCTGCTCCTGTAAAAATTATTTCATTTTTCTCGTCAGATAGAATATTTTGAATACCTATTACAATCGGAAACATATATTTTGGTAATATTTCCTCTCTGATCTCTTGAATAGAAGAAAGTTTTTTATGATTATAAATACTAACAACATATGTATTAGTATTTTTTTTTCTTAATATTATAAATTTTAAAATATCATCTGTTAAAGAAAAATTCACATTCGTAAATTTTGAAGATTTTACTTCAATGCTATAATTATCTTCTAATTCTCCCGCGATATAACCTTCCATCTCTGTTTTTAAAGGCGCTGCTTCCGTTGAAGAAAAACCTATTATATAGGCCAATGCATTTCCTATGTTTTCTGTACCAAGTGTTTTTTTAGTAACTTTAGATATATTCTCAAAATTGTTTATAGCTGTTCTTCCATATTTCTTAACACTAGTTGATACAATTGTAGAAACTGACATTTTATTTAATTGGGGAATCGGAGTAGCACCTAATTGGAGATTTGCAATTCCGATATAAGCATATTCAACACATGCAAAGAACATCTGTTTATATTTTTCATTTTCAACATCTACTCTAGAAGGAAAATCTTTTAAAGTAAAAATTTTTTCTATTTCCGATGTTTTTGGCACGTTATTATATAAATATTTTCCTAAATTGTATGAATCGAACGCTTGGAGAATTTCCCACTCTTTTAAAAAAGCTCCCTCATGATTTTCTTTATCATTACTAACATTGTATCTATCAAAATACTCCATTACAATTGAAGCACTTTCTCTTAATTCTTTTTTGTCATTGTAAAAATATACCTTTATATTATCTTTATTTATTTTGTAAAAATTTCCAAATTTTTGTTCTTTTTCTTTTCTTAATATTTCTTGATATTTCTCTATCTTATTCAAATAATTTTCTTTTTCCTCTGTATCCCATTCGTCATTATATTTATAATTTACTTCATCTGATATAGCTATATCTAATTTTTTTTTAAGCGACTCTTTATTTTGTATTCCTTCGTATTCTTCTTCTAATAATGAGTAAATTGTATGATTTACTTCTTTCTTAGTTCCTACTAACAATTCTCCGTTTTCATCTGTTTTTTCTTCAACTTTTTTTAAATTTGCATATTCCATTTTTAAATTAGTCAAATTACAAAATGTTAATAATTCTTTATCACTTACACTATATTTTCTCTCCA
>JBOFVP010000074.1:0-6433 GCA_051653165.1 Clostridium sp. | reverse complement strand
CTCTATTTAAGAATTCTGGCTTAAATCTATTTCTCATTTCTCCCATTACCTGTTCTCTAACATCTTCACTAATTCCCTCTTGAGAATTATTTTGAAGTAGGTAAGGTGATCCAATATTTGATGTCATAATAATGATGGTATTATAAATTCTGATGTATAGTTTTTACCCCTTTACATCTAATTAATGCCTCTATATTTTGTGTAATTTGTATTATATTATATCTGAATATTTTCTGTATAACCAATTATAACCTATCCAAACTATCTATTATTTACTTTATACTTTAAAATTTATACTTTTTTTGAGATAGAGTTATTTATAAAAAGTTTAATCTCACCACAGTTTGGACAAATCCCAACCTTGATATCTTTTTTTTTTGAGAAAGAACCATATTCTTTTTTAACCAATTTAATCTCACGATTATCCCATTCAGTTTTAATTGTGGATCCAAAAATCAGTTCGCTATTACATTCTGTACAAATTTTCAAATACAACAACTCCTTTCTTTTGAGCGATTCTTATTTGTTAAAAGAATATTTTATTCTTATTAAACTTGAAATTATATATTATCACTTTAAGATATAATATTTTCTATTATATACTTTAAGTAACTAACCCTTCTAACCATAATGTTACATTCTATTGACATTTGATTTTTTAGTACAATATCAGGATATTCATTTAATAAATGTTTAGGATATTTTAATCTAATGATATAAAAACTTTCATTATTGTTGGAGTTAGTAACAATTGGTGTTGAATCAATATGTTCAATTGTCCCAGATATATTTTTTTTATTTAACTTTTCATTTGGATATAAATTAATATTTACAACATCACCTACCGATACATCAGTTATTCTATTTGAAGGAACATAGGATTCTATATATACATATTCATCATTTGCATCAATATCAAACAGCTCTTTACCAACTGGAATTATATCTCCAACCTTGTAATTTTGTGCAAAATATATTCTCCCATCTTCTTTTGCAATAATTTTTAATTTTTCATTATCTTTTTCTAGCTGTTCTCTTTCTATTCTATATGATAATAGTTCTTTTTCAAGGTCTCTAATCTCTTTATCTATCATAGTTATATGGTTACTATCACTATGACTATGTTCACTTAATCTATACATATTTAACGTATCTTCTGAATCCTTAATTTCTAATTTTATAGTACTAATCTCATCATTAATTATAGATTTTTCATCATCAAGATTAGATTGAATACTGTTTAAATATTTTTCATATCTATAATAATATTCGTTTTTTTTATCAAATGGATTTACTAGTTTCTCTATGGAATCTAAATATACTTTCAAATTATCAATTTTTTTATTAAGAAGTTGAATTTGAAATTCTTGGGATTTATCTTCTTGTTCATGTAATTTAATTTGATAAATATAATCTTCATACCTGTTGTAAAATTCAGATTCGGTATCCTCTAAACTGAAATAATTTTTTTTATCTACAATAGACTTTTTCAACTTATTAAGAGAAGTTAACCGTGTTTCTATTGGAGTACTAGCCCTGTCCAATTTATCTATATTTTCTTTAATCTCATCATTATTTAATGAAAATATCAAATCACCCTTGGCCACATACTCCCCATCTTTAACGTGGATATTGTCAACTATAGCATTAAAAGTAGAAATATAATTTAGAGAATTAAAATTATTACTTATAACACCAGAAGTATTGATATATACCTCCTTAGGGAAAATATACAACAAGCTAGTAATGAGTATTGTAACTAGTATAGTACCGATACAAAAAAAGATATTCATATTCATCTTTTCCTTGTATAAAATTTCCCTGCTATAAAATATCATTGATTTCTTCATAATGCATCTCCTATTCATAAAAAGATAAAAATTTATTCAACTCATCTTCATTTTCATTCTCATTTATATATGACTCTACTTTATGACTATTAATTTTTATCACTTTACTGCAAAATTTCACCAAATTTAAATTGTGAGTAATTAATATTATCGTATTACCTTTCATACTATTTATTAAATACTTAATTATGTTAAGTTCATCTACTTCATCAATGTTTGAAGTAGATTCATCCAATATAAGAACTGCAGGTTTATTTATCAACGCTCTCGCAATTCCTAACTTTTGAATTTCACCTAAAGAAAATGGCATATCAGTATTACTTATTTTAGTTAGGTATTTTTCAGGTAAACTTTCAATTATATGATGAATTCCTACTTTTTCACAGACTTTCACAACTTCACTTAATGAAATTTCATTGTTTTTAAAAGTAATATTTTCATAAATACTACCATAGAAAAAGGAGCTTTTTTGAGGTATATAAGTAATTAATTTTCTTATTGATGAACACGAGTAATTGGAAATACTAGACTTATCTATAGCTATATTTCCACTGTTACATTTTTGTAGCTTTAATATTAATTTTGCTATTGTACTTTTTCCTGAACCACTTTTACCAATAATAGCAACTTTATCACTTTTTAAGATATTAAAATTTACATTTTGTAGTACTTTTCTAGAAATATCATATTGAAAATTTACATTTTTAAATTCAATTCCGCTTTCAATAGATTCTAGAGATAAAGAATCATCTTCATCTTCACACTTCATTTGAATTATATCAGTAACTCTATTTAAAGAAACAATACCTTTATAGATTTGAGCCTGCATACCAATTAATGCTTCGACTGGGCCGATAAAATATACACTTAATGAGATAAAAGCCATTAATGAACCAAGCGATAATTCGTTATTTATTACCAAATAAGTCCCGTACCATATTAACCCTATATTATATGTTAATTTTATAATTGAAGTTAAGAATTCTTGAAAATATATTACTTTATTTATATTTAATCCCAACATAGATACATTAATACTCTTCTCTAAATATTTATTAGTAGTATCTTCTTCTAAATTATTATATTTAATAGCTTCAATATTTTCTAAACTTTCTATAATTAGGGAATTTAATTTATCACTTTCTAAAAGATATCTTTTATTTTTCTTTTTAAATATATTTTTAAAAGAATACATAACTATAAAGTATAGTATTAATGGAATAATAGAGAGTTTAAATAATTTTTCACTCTGATTGTAAAGAATTATACCTCCTAAAATTGCCATACCACCTTGTATTATCGAATTGAACAACATCACACTAAGTGTTTGTAAAACTTCTGCTAAATCATTAAATTTATTAAGTACACTTCCTATTTCTCTTTTACAAAAAAAATCTGCTGGTAACTTCAATATATGGGTAAAGAAATCAGTATTATACTGAAGCTCTAATCTCTCACTAAATATTGCAGAAATCCAGTTTTTGGTATAATTTAAAATTATAGTTACTATAGCTACCACTATCATTAAGATTGATATAGTTGATAAATTTAATAAAGATTTACTTGGTAATATATCGTCAATAATAAATTTCAAGTACAACGAACTAAATATTCCTAGAATTGTAGTTATAAAAGTACAAATTATTATACTAAGAATTGCACTTTTATCTTTTAATATATACCCCATGAAATCAACTAGGTTAATACTCTCATCACTTCTCAATTCTTTGAAGTTACTTGTAGGTGATATAAGAATCAATACCCCCGTCCAACTTTTTATAAATTCTGAATATCTTATTTTTTTTATACCTTCAGCAGGATCAAATATTATTACTTTATGCTTTGTAACTTTATATACTACTACATAATGTAAAAATCCTTCTGATGTAACAATATGTGCTATAGCAGGTTTATGAAACTCAGTTAATAAAGCATTTTCTTTTGTGCTTTTAACACATTTAGTATCAAACCCTAATTTTTTTGCTGCTTTTTCAAGACCTTTTGCAGTTGTACTTTTACTGCTAGTATATGCGTAGTCTCTAATTTTATTTATTGATATATTTACTCCATAAAATTTACATATGCTTGCAATACATGCAGGTCCACAATCACTTGTATCTTGCTGCAAAACACCTTTATATTTAATTAATCTTATATTGTTAATCATTTTTTCTCCTTAAACCATTCTTTATTATCATTTAAATATATTTTAATATCAATAATTATGATTAATAATATTATTAAATACAAAATTGGGTTGTTTTGATTATTAATAGCAAATGGAGTAACTAAGTTATGTATCATTATATTAACTAAATTACATGTAGCATGAAATACTATACAATATACTATATTCTTTGTCTTATCATAAATCTTACAACTAATCATACCCATTATAAACGAAGCAATAATTAAAAATATATTCATATGTATTATTGCAAAAACTATACTAGATATTACTGCTGAAATTTTAATTGAAAATCTTTTTTTTAATTTATTATAAAAAAGTTTTCTAAATAGTAGCTCCTCTATAATAGGTGGAAATGTAATACTCCAAATAATATCAAATAAATTATATCTATTAATATCACTTACTCCAATTTCACCTAGTTTACTTAATAATAATGTTGTAACTAATAGAATAGAATTTACTATGATCTGAAAGTTAATTCCTATATATATTATTCTAGGTGTAGTTTTTATTTTCATAATCAAACTCCTCCAATTTATAAAATAATACTAGAGAAAATCTCTAGTATTATCAATTACTATTAATACATTATCTATGATAACCACACATATTATAACAATGTGTTTTTGCTAGTGATGTATATTTTGTTTGTCTGACTTCAGTAATACCTGTTCCACCGGGTTTAACTCCATCTATTATTTTTCCGAATAAATTTTTAACTGCATCATAAGCTATTCCATCTCTAATAACTGGACCTATATAGCTACCTGCCTTTTTAGCTAGTTCTAATAACGTTTTCACTACAACTTTGACATAACCCCCTTCTACATTCACCATCTCAGCTTCTGTTAATTCTGTAAAATATTCATTGTTAATCCTCATAATTTCATCCTAATTGTTGTTTTTAAGACATCTTATCATTGTAATTACTTGCTAAGTATATCATATTATCCTATAATATTACATAATTTTCATTCTTCAATTTTCGACATTTATGTAGTATTATAATCGGAGCTTGGCAATAGAGTTGTCGCATAAAATATAAAAAAATATTTTAATTTAATACCTTTTATTTTTTTACTAATTTAGAATAATATCTAAGTAATTAGTGTGAAAAGTAATGTAACTTTCTGCTTGTTTTATTGCATCTTTCGCCCCTCTACGAGGTCGGAATCCAAAGCTACTTTCTGAAAACTTTTCATCATATATATTATTTAGTTCTTGAGCAATTGCCTGTTGAATAAATCTATCCAAAACTGTTGGGATACCTAGTAATCTAGTTCCTCCATTTGACGTTGCCGAGAATTCTCTATGCACTCTTTGCTTATCTTCAAGTTCCACTCTATCTTTAGCACTAGAGCCTAAATATTTAGTTTTCTGCAATCCCTGATTATTCTGCGAAACTTTCAAACTTCAAAACCTCCTTAAAGTTCAGTCCTTCATCCGCTATCGCGATTAGCGGAGTTACTATGACTTCTGCTGACTTCTGATAGTTCAGTTACATATCACTATGTAGGTTATTACTTTAGAAATTCATCTTATTAGTAATGTATCTATCAGACCTCCCCGGGTAAGAACAACAACCTTCATCTCATATATCTGCTACATTTACTCCTAAAGTTTTGGATAGTGTTGGACTTTGTTTTGTTTTGCAAACTCATCCGACTTTAACAAGCCTTATATGTAGTTCGTGTCCCTCAGACCAAGACTTTGCCTCCGGCTTCCTTCAGATTCCATCTCACGATGGACACCCTTGCCATTGGCTAGTGGTTCCCACTACCAAGCCCACAACGGACTTTCACCGTCAAGTTGTTGCCCATGCCGGGCACACAAAAAAGAGCTGTATGAATTACTTATCACACAACTCCCAAACTACATATTATTTTTCTATTTCTATAATAATCTCATCATCCTGAGCCTTAACTACAGCTCTATCACCATAAGTTAATTCTCCCCTAATTATCATTTTAGCTAATTTATTTTCAAGAGTATTTTGGATATATCTCTTTAATGGTCTTGCTCCATAAATTGGGTCATATCCCTCTCTAGCTAAAACCTCTTTTCCTTCTTCTGAAAGGGCAAGAAAAATGTTCTTATCCTTTAGTCTTCTCTTAACATCCTCCATGAAAATATCAATGATTTTCTTAATGCCTTCCTCTGATAAAGGCTTAAACATTATAATGTCATCAACTCTATTTAAGAATTCTGGCTTAAATCTATTTCTCATTTCTCCCATTACTTGTTCTCTAACACCTTCACTAATTCCCTCTTGAGAATTATTTTGAAGTAGGTAAGGTGATCCAATATTTGATGTCATAATAATGATGGTGTTTTTAAAGTCTACTGTTTTACCTTTGTTGTCTGTTAATCTTCCATCATCTAGTATTTGAAG
>JBOFVP010000073.1:0-1808 GCA_051653165.1 Clostridium sp. | reverse complement strand
CTGTCTTAAAATTAAAGTGAATCTGTGTTTACCCTTGTTGAAATGTTCGAAATAATCCACTATAAAGCTGTTAAAAACTAAATGTCTTATAACATGTCCATTTCTAGCTATTTTTATATTGGCTTTTTTAAGCCAGTTCTTACCGTTTCCTTTTTCTCGACTCCAAGTATTTAGCTTTAATATATTATCGCTATTAACTTTATCCCCATGCCTAATATATCCATCAATAAGAATTATTCCATGTTTGTACAAAAATCTTATGTCCTCAATATCTTTTTGATTAAAAATAATTTCATCTTGAAAATTAATTTCTGTTCTTACGTTTTCATCTTCATACGAATAAAGCTCAATAGTTCTATTTCCCATAGCAGTTTACTCCTTAAATTATTTGTTGGTAATTATATATTATCTAAAAAATAAAAAATCTACAATATAAACATTGGAGTTTAGATAATAAAAATAATATTTTACTCAAAAAAGGAATGGTTGATTTTTAATTGAAAAATACACTAAAAAGTGGGGGAATATATTTTAAGGAGAGTGAAAAGTATGAAAAAAAGAGTTTTTTTATTTGTCTTGGTTTTTAGTAAATATATTTTTTCAACAGAGATAGTAACTTTACCAATAACAGTTAGTGGAAGGGTCATTTCATTAGAAGAAAAAGTAGTTACTATAGTGGAGGAGGATTTGAAAGAGATTCGATTAACGAATAGTTTTTTAAAGGATCTTTTTATTTATGGGAAAGCTGACACAAAACCATTTTTATACAAAATAAAAAGTGGGAGAACAAAAACATTTAGAATAAATGCAAAAGTTATAAATGAACTCCATTACATTGTAGATGGAAAAAAGCATAAATTAGAAAAGTACTTAGATATAAAAAAATAGATATTAGTAAAATAAAAAAGAGAATCCACTTCTGGAAAGCTAAATAACCAAAATATAAAGATTCAAAAGGGTAGTAAAAATAAAAAAAGAGGAAGTTAATCCTCTTTCTTCTTCAGTGTTATAGTTCTTGCTTTTTCATCAAAATAAATATCAAGTTCTCTCTCATCATAAGTTAAGCCCATTTGTCTAATCCATGTAACAGGTAGAGTTATTCTTGTAGTATCACTTCCTTTACCACTTTTAGACCATAGTACTTTAGCTTCTCTTTTTTCCATCTAAAACCACCTATTGACTTTTTGGGATATTATTGTATAATTAAATTAATACAAAATTCGCTCATAAGCCTCCTGGAATTCATTTCGGGAGACTTATTTTTTTTTGTTCTTTTTGAAATAATTATAAATCCATACACAAACCCAGCCAACGACACAAATAAAAGCTATTTTTTGTAAAATATCAGTCATTATTAATCATCTCCTTTGTTTTG
Organism: Clostridium sp.; assembly: GCA_051653165.1. Classification (GTDB taxonomy): domain Bacteria; phylum Bacillota; class Clostridia; order Clostridiales; family Clostridiaceae; genus Clostridium. The sequence continues at coordinate 433 of JBOFVP010000073.1, read as the reverse complement.
AATCTTATAGGAGGAAGGGAGAAATTAATCTCCCTTGTTGTTCCACCATCTCATAATAGAGATAATAGTTTGAACTATCACTATCAAGTTGACGACGTTTTGTAAAAATTCGCTCATATTTACCTACTATAGATACATTATATATCGTACACGGTAAAAAGTCAATAAAATATTTAAAATGTAATAAAAAAATTAGAAATGAAAAATAATCTCTAATTTCAATTTTTTTGGATATATAAAAGTCTAGTTTCTGTTGATGTACCAGCTCCGCCAAAAAATACAATATTATTGCTAGTTTTCAAAATGTTAGCTAGTTCATCCCATTTTTCATCCATTTATAAATACCTCCATATGTAAGAATTAAAAGTTCTATCTCCTTAATTATATTACTATTAGAATATATTTGCAAAAAATAATAAGAACCTCTGGGGGA
>JBOFVP010000072.1:0-2582 GCA_051653165.1 Clostridium sp. | reverse complement strand
ATACCTAGTTTTAATCCCATTCAATTTAACACAGCTCTAAAACCATACATCTTCATACTGTCTTAAAGTTGTTGTTTTAATCCCATTCAATTTAACACAGCTCTAAAACAAGGTAACTGTATAACATAATATTGAGGTAGTTTTAATCCCATTCAATTTAACACAGCTCTAAAACATCAATAAGAATATGTAAGGTAATAATAGTGTTTTAATCCCATTCAATTTAACACAGCTCTAAAACGAAATATCTGCTAACATGGTCTTAACTCTAGTTTTAATCCCATTCAATTTAACACAGCTCTAAAACTAGGTTTCTAGGTTCACCGAATTTTTTAAGGTTTTAATCCCATTCAATTTAACACAGCTCTAAAACCACTATTGGCAGCAACAAACAATCCTACAGGTTTTAATCCCATTCAATTTAACACAGCTCTAAAACGCGTTCAACATCATAGTTTCAACTATTTCAGTTTTAATCCCATTCAATTTAACACAGCTCTAAAACTTATCGTATAAAACTTTTTTTTGTGTTCCAGTTTTAATCCCATTCAATTTAACACAGCTCTAAAACACCAGTTTAAATGAGCCACCCCAATCCAAAGTTTTAATCCCATTCAATTTAACACAGCTCTAAAACAGGTTATAGTATAGATGACCTTCCATATCAGTTTTAATCCCATTCAATTTAACACAGCTCTAAAACTTAACACAGCTCTAAAACCTCAAATTCTACTTTAAAATCAAATTTAATTTACCACAGCTCTAAAATCAAATCTAAAATATAACAGTATATTTGATGTTTTATATATCATAGGATTAAATTATATATTACTTTATATAAAACTCATCAAAATCTTCATCAATAACAACCTTATTTTCATAAATTTTATTATTCTCACCCTTATAATATTCTACAAATAGAACATTTATCCTCTTATAAACTATCATTTTATATATTTCTTCCATTTCAGTGTTAGTAAAATAACATTTACAATTAACCAGTATGACTAACTTACTTATTTTAAAATTTGATACTAAATCAATTAATAAAAAAATATTATCTAAAGGCTTATCATAGAAATCAACATCAAATTTAACATCTAACACTTTAAGTAAATCCTTAATATCTATTATTTCCTTAAATGTAAGCTCATAATCATATTCAATTAAAACACTTCTTATACTCTCAACTAATTCTTTTTGCATTTTTATAATTTCATTTTCTTCATAATTAAATTTATATTCTTTTGCTACATCATCATAGAAGCTCTTAATTATTTTTGTAGCATTAGAAAAAATATTATAAAAATCATAAATCAACATTACATTCTTGCTAACATTTATTTCTTTATTATTTTCATATAAATAAATATCACCTTCATCGCTACACCCATTTATGTTTTTATTCAACAAATAAACTACTTTATTAAACAATTCCTTATTATTTACCTCTAAAACATTAACTCTATCCCCTTCAAATTTAATAATTTCTTCTAAAACAGATATACTAAACTCTATCATAAAATCACCATTCTACTACTACTGTTTATTATATTGCTCGTAGTTTTCCCCGTTACATACTCAATAGCTGCATATTGCTTTTCAGTAATTACCATCATTTGTATAAGCCCTCCAGACACCTTATTCTTTCTTACTTTATTCTTAATTAAAGCTGAAGTAGTGCTATTTAATACAACCTTACTATAAATAGATTCTTGCTCCATTATAAAACCTTCATTAATCAAAAACTTTCTAAATCTCCTATATTCTCTTCTTTCAAAACTAGTTAAAGTTGGTAAATCAAAAAAAACCATTACTCTCATATATCTATAACTCATATCATATAAACTTCTAAAATAATATTACTATCTCTATTATCAAGTGCTTTAAAAACACTATTTAGATACAAAGATATTGCATTAGATAAATAGTACTCACCATCCCCAATTAAAACCTTTTCATTTAATGCATTAATCATTTTGTATTTAAAGTCTCTATCAAATGTAAAATATCTATTCTCATATACCAACTTATCAATAACAGGTCTAAAAACCTCCATAAGATCACAACTTAAATTAAATTGATTATACTCATTTTTATGATTTATACCTAGCTGCGTAATATAACCATTATTAACAACTTCCCTATTTATAGCAGATAATAATATTGCATATCCGTAATCTAATGCAGAATTAATATCCGAATTTAATTCTCTATTAAATTCAATTCCAAAAAGACTATTAAAATAAACCTTTGCACTGTGTCCCTCTCTATTTGTGTTATCATCAAACTCAATCTCTTCAATATACTGTTCTAATTTTTCATAATTAGGTTTGTCATAAAACTTTAAAACATAACTTTGATTTCTAATTTTTTGTTTTATTATATTTTTCCACACATTACCTTTTATTGTTTCATCCCACTTAGCTTGAGATATAACCTTTTTACTTGTATTATGATTTCCATAATACGGCATAACCTCTCCCTTTGGATTGTGTTTCTCATCACAAAATAACACTTTAATTTTTCTATTTAAAAGTTCACAAAGTAATATTGTAGTAATAGACACTTGAGTAGTATCT
>JBOFVP010000071.1:0-2811 GCA_051653165.1 Clostridium sp. | reverse complement strand
GAGAGTTAAATAGTATTCATTTAGGAATTAAAGAGACTTTTACAGGCAAAAGTGTCACTTTGGGATCTGGAATGGGTATTGTTGATGATGTAGTTAATAATATTAGTAAAAAAAGAAAGAGCTTATCATACCAGGGGGTAAGTAACCCTAGTTATGAAAATGTAAGTCCATATAGTACTTCTAAATGGAATGAATATTTTAATAGTAAATATGGGGCAGAAAATGTAAGTTTAAAAGGAACTGACCCAGCAGATTTCCTAAATTCTGCATTAAGCAGACAGGGACTTAATACAGCGCCTGCGAAATTAAAAGAAACATGGATTCAAGGTGGATATAAATATGAGGTTAGAATTCACCCAGCAGAAGCCGAGTATGGAAAGACCAACAGCATATATAGAGTTAGTAGGCAAAATGTAGAGGTTCCTACTGGAGTAGAGTATATGGGCACAGATGGAAATTGGTATCATACAAGTGTATTAAAGCCTGGTAAGAATGGTAATATTAACGCTAATTTTAATAATGAGGCAGCAGAGATGACACATATTCAGCTACCTTAAGAATGGGGGATATTATGAATCGAAATGAAGTTGAAAGTATAGTTGATAAGATTAATAGTTATTTAAATAGTGAGCTATGGATGGACTTTGAGGTTACTCAATATACTAATTATAAATTACTTATTACTGGGAGTATTGACCCATCTTCTAGCAATTCGGATATTGAAATTGAATTTCAAGAGGTTTACTATGCGTCAATATTGTTCAATTGGGCAACAGATACATCTATACAAGCCATTGAATTAGTTTCTGATTATGAAGCTGAAGAAATGTACTCTAAGTATAAAATTGAAAGTGGAACGTATATATTTAAGTTTTATCCAGAAGATTATTCAAGTGATGTTGAATGCTATGTATGTGCAAAGAATATTTCATACACTATCAATGAGAAGTAATTATAAAAATCAAAAATTATATTTAACACTGCAAAACTGTTTAAAGACTAACTACAAAAAAGTTATAGTAGTAATGTCTAATGTAAACTAAGTCAATTATAAATATTGGAACACTGCATAATTGTAATAATGTAGTGAGAATATGAAATGAACTAGCTGAAAGTTGAGTAGGCTAGTTCATTATTTTTTAGCAGTTCTATAGACATAAGCATCTGATAAAGGACTTCTTAGCTAATTAAGTCTAGTGACTTCAGAAACCAGTAAATCGAGCATTGAAGATATGTGTAACCTGATGAGCTAGGAAAAACTAGGTTCAATAATTCCACTTAAAAGTTAATGGAATTGTGAACATAATATATGTAATAGAAAATCACTAAGAAATAAAAAGAATTGATAGAATAGAACATAATAATAAGATAGCTGAATAGAATAACTAGAGAATTGGAACTCGGGACTAGGAAATTGTAACTGGGGGGAGGGGGGAATAAGGACTTAAAAGAATTGAAATAGATGATAAATATATATTATAAATCTGATAACAGAGTTAATGTTTCTAATCAAGGAAGCATTAACTCTTTTCTATTTAAGAAAATTGAGAGGAGTAAAGATAATGTGTCAATTAATTGAGGATTTCAAGATAAGTTTAATTGAAGATGGTAAGAGTGTTAAAACAATAGAGAGTTATGTTGGAGATATTAAAGCTTTTAAAGAATTTCTAGAGTCTAAAGGAGTTGAATTTAATGGTACGTTACAACGATTCTACGTAGTAAGCTACAAGAACTTTCTAGTAGCTAATAACTATGAGGTAGCAACAATCAATAAAAAGATTAATAGCATTCATGCACTAAATAGATACCTTGTAGCAACTGGAGCAATGAAAGAAATAGTTGTAGAAAATTCTAAGGATAGAGTAAAGATAGCTTATGGTTCAGAGAAACAAGTGGAAGTTTACAGTGATAATGAGGTTGATAGAATACTCTTCTACATTCAGAATGAGTCAAAGGTAAGTAAAAGAAATAAGGTAATTGTAATGTTACTACTTTATACAAGAGTTAGAGTAAGTGAATTATGTAGCATTAAGATTAAAGACATTGATTTCTTAAACTACTCAATAAAGATATATGGTAAAGGAGGAAAGTTTAGAAAAGTAGAGAACCAAAATCTTTGATTTTGTGTGAATCACTTTCACAGATGTGGAAGTACCATTGAAATTCGATTTAGCTGATGTAATTGAGTACGACAAATAAGCTATTAATATATTTAAATTTTTAACAGCTGATAGATGAATATAAGTGGTAAGAATAAGGATTATGGCATAGGTTCATAGTCCTTATTATCTCTTAAAATAGCAAAAATAATATGTGTTAATTTATGTGATACCGCACCAACAGCAGTTAGGTGGTGTTTACCTTCAGAACGCTTCTTTAAATAATAATCATTAAGTGGACTTTCATGTAATGTACAAGTTGAAGCAGATAGAAATAAAGCTCTTCTAAGGTAAGGAGAACCACGCTTTGACATTTTATTATTATTAGCTAAAAATTGACCTGATTGCTTAACTGTTGGATCAATTCCAGCGTAAGCGACTAATGCTTTAGCACTTTTAAACCTAGTTATATCCCCAATTTCACTAAGTATAATAGCGGCAGTAACTTTACCTATACCAGGAATAGATTCAAGATGACATTCAAATTGGTTATAATAAATTTCAATTTCAGAATCTAATTCCTTAATTTGTTCCTCAATAAATAAAACTTGAGTAATTAATTGCTTAAGTTGAAACTTGAAAGCATCTTGAGCAAATTTAATTCCAAAGGTATTTTGAGCAGCTTCTTGTATTTTTTCCGCTTTGGCAAAGC
>JBOFVP010000070.1:0-1831 GCA_051653165.1 Clostridium sp. | reverse complement strand
CTTATTCATTGGTGAATTAACTATTACTATGTCACTTTCTACTTTCAATCTAAAGAAATCATCCTCTGCTTTTTCTTCAATATATTTATTCTCGTATATCCCCAGAAATTCTTCCATAAAATTCATATAAGTATTAGATAATAAATAATTTACTAACTTCTCATTTCTTAAAATACTATAACTTAAGAAATGATCATTAAATACATATTTTATTAATAATCTTGTTATTATAATATTATTTTCTTTAAAAAACTTACGCAGATAATCGTTATTAAACTCCCTTAATATTGTATGGACTAACATATATTCAAAGTTTTTGTTATCCGAAATATTTAAAATATCCTCAAGTTTAAAACCTGTTATTTTTTTATTACATTTAGCTAAAAATACAATTAAATTATATCTTATAATATCTTCCGTTAAATTATTCAAAATTATTTTATAAAAGCTATCAATTTCTTTACTATCTATTTCATTTTCATTATCATATATACTAATTAAATAATCTATAAACGAAGATATATTAATATTATCTAACTCAAAATATTTCATCTCAGAAATAGCACTATAATACTCGTATTCACCATTTATCTTGTTAAAAAAATCAGCTTGTAAATCTTTATATGCCTTTAGCTTTTCTAATAACTCTATTTTTTCTTCATAACTTAATTGAGTTTGTTGGATTAATTCAAGACATCTTTTATATCCAGCCTTATTATTTTGAACTTCATTTTTAATGCTTGTAATTTTTCTCATTACAGCTAATAATTCTTTAAACCCATTTTTTGACTTACTATATGGACATAATTTAATTTTATAATTAGTATCATAGTACTCTTCTAAAAGTTTTATTTTTGACTTTTCATAATCAAAGCAATCTAAAAGTAGTATTCTCTTATTATCAGATTTTTTAACGGTCCCATTCTCTCCTTCAAATAGATAATTAAGTATTTCCAATTCCTGTAACCCATACCCTAAAAATATAACGTTATAGTCATCAAATATTCTTTTAATAAATGATTTATAAGGATTTTCCCCTGTCCAGTACCTTTTTATATAATCTTCATTGGAAACAATCATATTGGGTATATCATTTATACTTCCATGAATATGATATACATCACCCGCTTTAATAGTACCATCTTTACTATTAATAAATTTAAAATCCTGCTCTGTATAATAAACCTTTTTTTCTAACCTATGCGATATACTATTCTCTGATGAAGAAAACTTTTCATTATTTTCATTTGCTAAAATATCAAGAATATCATCATAATTAGTAGTAACATTAATCATGTTTAAATTATAAACCAAGCTGAATATACCATCTTTATCCTTAACCTTCTCTATTTTCTTTATTTTTTCCCTCTCAATAATAAAATCATTAATTTTTTCTTCAGATAAATTAGTATAATCAAGCTTATTATCAATTAAAGAACCTTTAAAGCAATCAACTTTTAAAATTTTAATATACTCTTGAAACAATCTATTTTTAAACTGATTATTATTAAAAATAATATTTTTTGTCATAGACATTATAGTTCTAAAGTTATCCTTCTTTAATAATACATAATCTTCATAATTAATTTTTCCATATTCTTTTAAGATATCTAAATGAATATGTGCAAACTCCTCCCATGTAGGTAATTTTAAATTTTTAGAAAAGCCTGCTCCTATAAATATAACTTTTTCTCTTTTATCATCATCAAAAAATTCTTTAATACGCTCATTTAATACTTCTTCCAACGGTTTTCCCCCTTAATAATTATTTTCTTCATATACATATAACACTTTTACATTGTAAAAATTTATTCTAGCTATTCACTTATGT
>JBOFVP010000069.1:0-24532 GCA_051653165.1 Clostridium sp. | reverse complement strand
ATTATCCATAGTATCCTCCTTTTCATCATCAACCTCTAGGTTTATTTCAACACTTTTTAAAGGTTCAACATCATCTATAATATTGAAGTTTCCTTCAATAATGTTACAATCAATTTCCTTTGATGTAATGTCGTCAATTGTCATTAAAACTTCCTCCTTAGTAACTTTTTTTGGAGCCTCAAGGCTTGGAGTTTTTGGGTCCTTTAACCTTAGGGTATTTTTAAGTCTTTCCTTTGATGATGGTTTAACGTTTGCAAAGGAAAGCTCCTTCTCTAAAATCCTTTTCATTTCAAGGGAAGGACTAGATTTAAGATATACTCGATTTCCATCAAGTAAAAGTTTGTCAGATTTCTCTATTTCCTTAATTATGTCTTCCTTAGTATTACCAGGAAACCATGTTAATAATGCTTCAACTTGGGATTGTCCAACGCCAGTTACTATAGTTTCTAATAGTTTAATCAATATAAACACCTCTCTTATGTAAACATCTATAAATATTGTAAAATATTTACTTGAAATTTGCAAGTAAAACACAAAAGAGGTATTAATTTACTATAAATTAATGTTAATTCCGTTGCATAGAGTGAATTTTATACTATTATTAAAGTTATTTTTTAAATCAATAGAAACAATATTAATCTCTCCAAGGACTTTTAGAGAAATAAGTAAAGTGGTTCCTTCCTCACAAAGAGAGGTGCTAAGTATATTAACTCCCTTTTTAGTAATCTTTTTAATTCCACAAGCCTCTTTAGAGTAGAGAAATAAATAGGAGTTAATAGAATCACATCCCCATATAACAATATCCCCATTATATATTTCACTAATAAATTTAATTGAAGTTAGCTCCATAAAAGGGTTACAAGTAAAAGTTCTAAAGGTTTTAAGCTCAACTATATAAATTAATGAATCCTTAATATAGGAACTATAATTATGACAATTAGAAAATAAGTGGGAGCTACCATCTAACACTAAAAATCTATCCTCTCCAAACAAAGAAAAATCTTCAAGGGTTAATAAAGCCTCCCCATTAGTATTAGATGTGAGAGTATAAATAGCCTTGTTATTTTCATGAAGAGTTATAATAAAGGAAAGAATATTCTCCTTAATTACCACTTCGGAAGGGGTATATCCTTTATTAACTGAATAAATCCCCAGTTTTTTATTAATTATACCTAAAATATAAAGTTCCTTATTAAACTCAATTATTTCTTTAATGTATGAAAAATCAGTTGAAAGAGTAATTGTTTCATTAAGCTTACAATTGTATTCATAAAGGGTATAACTACTTATTTTCTTCATTACAAAAAATAAAGTATTATAGGTGTTATTCCAGGCAAACAAAGGAAATGAAGAGTTCATATCATAGGTTATTTGCGTGGTACTTTTAAAGCTAATATCAGTTATATAAAGGTTAGAAGCAACATTAGAAGTAGTAACACTAAAGGCAATGGTTGATTTTTTTACATGATCTAAAGAGGCACAATATCCAACCTTAAGAAGTATAGAGTTATTTCTAACATAATGTGAAATATGATATATATAAACCTTTCCCCATAGGGAATTACTCTTTAAAAGATTAGTAATTTTCTCCCCATTAATTCTATCTGAGGTTTTAATTTCTAAAATAGATGTTGTAATAGTTTCATACACATAAAGGGATTCATGTGTATCCTTTGAGTATATAACCTTAATTTTAAAGTCTGTAATAACTAAAACACCGCAATTACTTTTCTCAAGGGAGATATTAATTGGTGTACACATAATTGATGTAATATTATTTATGGAAACCTTATCCTCGTTAAGTACAGTTTTAAGCTCAAATGAAGAATTACTATTAAATTTAGGATTAGGAGTAAAGTTCTCTGAAATTCCTACTTTATTAACCATATTATTAAACTCCCTTCAAAAAAGTTTTTATAATAATATAGTATAAAAATTACTACGAGAATATGACTACAATGTAATTAGTATCACCACATTTCTTATGAGAATATACTAATTAAGAGAAAAATAAGGAAAGATAGGTGATTAAATGAGTACACTACCAAGTCCTAATCCAATAAAAAATAGTGCAAATTTGATTTATAGTTACTTTGTTGGGACTATTACCAATACTACTTCTACCATGAGTACAGTTACAACTACTACTGTACTAAATGCTATAATAGCAGTAAACAAAATACCAAGTGATACTTATAGAGGAATAGGGGATACAATTTCATATTCAATTGTAATATCAAATACAGGTAATGCATCAACAAATGGAGTGTATTTTATTGATACACTACCAAATGGAACAACATTAGTTAGTGGAACCTTTAAACAAGATGGAACAACTATTAATGGAGATACAAGTGGTGTAACACTTCCAAACCAAATTAATGCTTTAGGAGTTAGTACTGTTACATTTGAAGTTTTAGTTTATACAATACCATCACCAAATCCAATAGTTAATAATGCCAGTTTAGATTATAACTTTATAACAAATCCTATTACAGGAGATAGTATCTCAAATGGTGTTGTAAGTAATTCAGCAACCACTACAATAAACTACTCAATACTTGCATCAACTAAAAGTGTAGATACAAGTTTTGCACAACTAGGAACAACCTTAACCTATAGGGTGGTATTAACTAATACAGGAACATCAAGTGCAGGAAATATTCTTTTAATTGATACAATTCCATCAGCCCTAACCTTTGTACCAAACTCATTTGTTGTAGATGGAATAACCTTATCAGGGGAAAATCCAAACCCTCCAGGTGCATATGTGCCAACTATTCCTGCAAATTATGTAAGTACAGTTACATTCATGGCAATTCTAACTACAATTCCAACAGTGAATCCTCTACAAAATAGTGCTAGTACATCTTATAAATACACTGTATACCCAACCTTACCATTTGGACAAGGTGGAAACTCAAATACTGGTACTGCAACTACTACAGTGGTTCAAGCCTTAATAAATGTATCAAAGACATCTAATAAGAATTTTGCGTTAATTGGGGATACAATAACCTATACAATAACTCTTATTAATATTGGAAACACTCAAACAAATAGTGTTTATTTTATAGATACAATTCCAAATGGAACAACCTTTGTATCAGGAACCTTAAATCAAGATACAACTTCAGTTTCAGGAGATCCAAGTGGAGTATATCTTCCAAATCAAATTAATGGAAATTCAACTTCAACAGTTACATTCCAAGTAGTGGTAATCTCAATTCCAACTCCAAACCCTATACAGAATCAAGCTTCAGTAAATTATTCATTTATTACAAATCCAATAACAGGAACAACCATATCAGGAGGAAATGTAAGTACAGTTGCCACATCACAGGTAAATGATACAACCCTAACATCTGTTAAACTTGTAGATAAGTATGAGGCAGAAGTTGGAGATACAGTAACCTATACAGTTGTATTAACTAATATAGGGTCAGTTTCAGCAAATGAAATAAGAATAATAGATACAATACCACAGGAGTTACTTTTTGTTAACAATAGCTTTACAATAGATGGAGTTACAATTAGTGGGTTAGACCCAAATCCACCAACTGGAGTGCTACTTGGAACAATACCTTCAAATTCTATTAGTACAATTACTTTCCAAACAGTTGTAGTAACTGTTCCAACCATAAATCCAATTTATAATAGTGCTTTTGTAGATTATAGATTTACTCTTTATCCAACCTTACCAAATGGTATTTATAGAAATAATCAAAGTAATATAGCTGGGACAACCATTGTAAACGCAAATATAACTGCAATGAAATTTGTTGATAATGCCTATGCAACCTGTGGGGAGACAATAACCTATACAATAGTTTTAAGCAATGTAGGAAATGTTAATATAATTAACTCAACCCTATATGATACCATTCCAAGTACAACAATTTTTATAGCTAATTCTGTTATGATTGATGGAATAAATCAAAGTGGAGTTGACCCAATTAGTGGTATAAATATTTCAACAATTGCTATTGGGGAAATATTAACAATAAGCTTTAAGGCTAAGGTTCAGTGCTAGAATAGATAAAAAGTAAGAGCGAATAGGTTATTACAGGTAAAAAGTAATAGTGAATAGTTAAGGTTGAAATCCCCAAGGGATTTCTTTAATAAATTTTTAGAAACTCTACGAGTTCCATCCACAACTTTTCTCTCGTCACCTTTACTTATTCACTAATCTCCGATACTCCACGAGTTTCCAAACTCTTACTTATTCTCTTTTACTTTAAAAAAATTACTATTAGAAAATATTGACAGAAAGATGGTAAAGAGTATACTATTAATTAATAGTAATTATTAATTAGGAGGATATTATGTTACCAATAAAGATTGCATATAGATTTTTAAAAAATAGAAAAGGTCAGACACTACTAATCGCTTCAGCTGTGGCATTGGGGATTAGTATACAAATATTTTTAGGATTACTTATACAAAATCTACAAAATGGACTTATTGAAACTACTATTGGTGGAACATCCCATATAACAGTAAAAGCAGAGGGGAATGGAATAATTGAAAATGGAAGTGAAGTACTTAATTTGGTTAAGGACTCTGATAGCAAAATAGTAAAAAGCTTAGGAGTTTTAGATAGCCCTGGACTCCTTTTAAATGGAGATAAAAGTATAGCTGTTTTAATAAGAGGGTTTAACTTAGAAGATGGGGATAAAATATATAAATTAAATGATAAATATATAGATGGAAATGCTCCAATTGGAAAAAATGAGGTTGCAATAGGAAAACTTTTAGCGGAGGATCTAGAAGTAAAGTCAGGAGATAAAATTAATCTTTTAACTTCTAAAAATGATAAGGTAGAGGTAACTGTAAGTGGAATACTGGACATGAAGGTTCAAGCATTAAATAAAGGTTATGTGGCTACAAATATAGAAAGCTTAAGAAATATATATGGACTTTCAGATGATGCTATAACAGGGGTAGAAACACAACTTTCAAATAAGGATATATTTAGTGCAGAGGAAAGTGCAGTAAAGATTAAAGAAGAGGTAGGGGGAGACTTTCTTGTTTCAAACTGGATAGAACAAAATGAAAGTCTTTTAAGTGGATTAAAGGGGCAAAGTGCTTCAAGCTATACTATACAGGTTTTTATAGTTATATCAGTTTTAGTTGCAATTGCAAGTATATTAGCAATAACAGTACTTCAAAAAACTAAGCAAATTGGTATATTAAAGGCAATGGGAATAACTGATAGAAAGGCATCTATGATATTTATAACACAAGGTGGATTAATTGGGATATTTGGCTCATTACTTGGCTCAGCTCTTGGAGTTGCTTTATTTAAGATATTCCAAGGATTAGTTAAAAATAGTGATGGAACTCCATTAATATCAGGAGGAGTAAATGTTAACTTTGTAATACTATCAGCTATAATTGCAATTGTTGCATGTATTATTTCTTCTATTGTACCAGCTATAAAGTCACTAAAATTAAACCCAGTAGAAGCTATAAAGCTATAGGAGGATAAGGGTATGATAATAAAGTTAAATAATATTAAGAAGATTTATGGAGAAGAGATAAAGACAACAGTATTAAAAGGGATAGATTTAGAAATAGCAAAGGGAAGCTTTAACGCTATTATAGGGCAAAGTGGAAGTGGGAAAAGTACTCTTTTGAATATAATGGGCACATTAGATAAGGCTTCAGATGGAGAGGTAATAATAAATGGAAAAAATGTAAGGGAGTTGTCAAAGGATAAGTTAGCATCCTTGAGAAATAAAGAGATAGGTTTCGTATTTCAATTTCATCATCTATTGCCAGAGTTTACGGCTATTGAAAATGTAATGATGCCAGCATTAATTGAAGGGGAAATTTCTAATAAAGAGTCAAAGAAGAGAGCTGAGTATTTATTAGATAAGGTTGGACTTTTAAAGATAAAAAATAATAAGGTAGGCAATATGTCAGGGGGACAACAACAAAGAGTTTCAATAGCTAGAAGCCTAATGAATAATCCATCAATAGTTTTAGCAGATGAACCAACTGGTAATTTAGACTCTGATACAACTATGGAGATATATGAGTTATTAAGAGAAATAAATGAGGAGTTTAAAACAACCTTTATAATAATAACTCACGATGATAGAGTAGCAAAGTTAGCAGATAGAATTATAGAAATAGATAGTGGTAATATTCTTAAGGATGAAGCTAAAAAATAAATAATTGTTATAAAATTATTCATACTTATTTAACAATAATAAGGTATAATAACCTATGTTAAATAAGGAGGATATTATGAAGGTATTTAAGAATATAATTAAAGGTCTTGCTATAAGCCTATCTACACTTATTCCAGGGGTAAGTGGTGGAACTATGGCAATTATACTAGGAGTTTACGATGACCTAATACACGCAATTGGGTCATTTTTTCAGGATGTTAAGAAACATTCTAGATTAATATTAGAACTTGGAATTGGTGGAGTAGTTGGGCTAGTCCTTTTTAGCGGCTTAGTTGAAAAATCACTACAAACTTTTCCATTTCAAATGGGATTCTTCTTCATGGGAGTTGTAATTGGTGGATTACCTACGCTATATAAAAGAGCAACAAAAGGTGGAAAAAAGAAAAGTAGTATTTATTATTTCTTAGTTGGATTAATAATTGCAGTTGTTATGACCTTAAAGCCAGGAGCAATTGCAACAGCAGCAACAGGAGAGGGAGTCGGATCATTTATATTTTTATTTGTAGGTGGAATAATAATAGCGGTAGCACTTATATTACCAGGTATAAGCGCATCATTTATGTTACTTACATTAGGTATGTATGAAATAACTCTTCAAGCTATAAATTCATTTAATATAGCATTTTTAATACCACTAGGACTTGGAGCAGTAATTGGTACATTAGCCACAACAAAGGCACTAGAAAAGCTTATGGAAAAGTATCCTCAAAATACTTATATGCTTATATTAGGCTTTGTACTTGGATCATTAATTCCAATTTATCCAGGAGTTCCAAGTGGAATATTTAATATAATTTTCTGTATTATTTCTTTTGTTTTAGGAGCTATATTAATTTATACTCTTGGGAAAAGAAGTAATGAATAAAAATAGGGTAATTCTACCAAGTAGAATTACCTTATTTTTATGCATATGAATTTATACTAGAAATTTTCTAGAAGACATCTAAGTTTTTATATCTTATTTACAAGATGGTTTATAAGGTTTAGTTCCACAACCAAAGTTGTACATAGGATTACAGTCATCTACTGGTGGGCAAACTGGTTCACAAACGTTGCATCCCATATTTGGGTTAACAACTCTTTCATTTCCAACAGCACTCTTAGAAACGATGATTTTATAATCAGCTTCTTCACAGTTTTGTAGGTCAAATTGATAGAAACCATTACAGTCACTTACAGTATGAGCAACTCCAACATATTCTTGTTTTCCACAGTAGTGCATAACTTTAAGTAATTTTACTAGCACATTTGCAACAGGCATTCCATTACACTCTTTAATTTGTCCCCAAACTCTAACTCCATTAGCTTTTTCAACTTGAAGGTCCATTCTAACTTCGCAGTCTTTAGTGCTAACATGTACATCTGCACTGTTCCCTAAAATGTATTCACAGCATCCTGAGTTGTTTGAACATGAGTAGTTTGATTTGTTGTAGTCCATAATGATAAACTCCTTCCAGAATTAAAAATTTTATCTTCATGGTTTTAGTATATGAAAAAAATTAAATATTGGTATTAATATTCGCAAGAATAAAACATAAATATTAATAACAAGATTAAATAGGAGGAAAAGTCCGTGAGAAGAGAATTTTTAGAGTTTTTTCAAAGTGTAGATAAAAAAATTGTTTCATATGACAATATACTTAACTTCACATTCTTTATAAAAAATAAAAGCAACGAGTATATTTCAAACATATTATTTAGACAAGAGATAAATATAGTTCATAATAAGATTTTTATAAGTGCAACAAAAAATAATGGGGATCACAGTATAACAGTTGAAGATAGTCATGTAAATCTTGGGGAGCTATGCCCAGGAGAGGTTATGGAAATTCAAATTAACACTGTTATAGACAAGGCTTTTAAAGAAATATTAAAATCAGTTGGAGAGTTAACATATGTTGCAGGTAGTGAGTTAATTGAAAAGGAAGAATCAAATGAGGAATGGGTTACCTTTAAGGGAGCAGATTTTCAAGAGGATGGGGAGTTAAAGCTTTATTTTGATAGGGAATATGCAACAATAGATGATGAAATACAAGTTGGTATAGACATAGAAAATAAAGGTAACTTAACAGGAGAAAAAGTATTTCTTGGGGATATAATTCCAGAGGATTGTAATTATGTAGAAAATTCCTTAACTATTAATGATAGTAAGTTAGATTTTTCAGGGCATGTAGATAGTATATCTATTGGGAGAATAAGCCTTTTTCAAAGAATTTCAGTTAAATATAAAATTAGAATAAATAGAGAAAAAAATAATGATATTTTAAGGCACAGAGTAACCTTAAAGTATGAAAACATAATAGATGAAGGGGAAGTAGCTCAAAAAATTATTAAAAGTAATGAGGAGATATTAAAGATAAAGCTTGTTAAGTTTGATAATTTTATAAAATATGCAAATGTTAAAGAAGCAACTATTGGAGATAGAATAACCTTTTATATTGAGGGGAAAAATAATGGAAATTTAAAGCTATATGATGTTATCTTAAAGGATACAATTAATGAGGTGTTTAAGCTTGTAAAAGATTCAACCATCGTTAATGGTGTTAAGGCTTATAATACAAATTTTGATAAGGGAATACTTTTAGAAAGTCTAAATGTTGGGGAGAAGTTTTCTATAAGCTATGATGTTATTGTATGTGACTTTTTAAAGGAGCAAATTAAGAGAAGTCAGCTTAGATTTAAGTTTGAATGTGAAGAGGATATGGACTATATAAGTAAGGTTATTGAATCTTCTGAGTGTTCACTTAAAATAAAGGCTCCAGAAATTAAGTCATCTAAAAAGTTCTGTAATAAGAGAGCAGGTTTTTTAGGTGATGAGGTTACAACTACTATACTTATTGAAAATACTGGGAATTTAAAATGTGAGAACCTTCTTGTTGCTGATAAAATTCCAGAGTATTTAAGCTTTATTCCAAATACTCTTTATATAAATGGTGAGAAAATTTATTCAAGTGATATTGGTGAAATTAGTTTAAAATCTATTGAGGGAAATAGTAGAGTTGAAATAAGCTATAGAGCAAGCATTTGTGATATACCAAAGTACAATAGAAATGATAATAGAGTTAAGGTATATTATAACTACAAGGTGCTATCAAGGGAGTACACAAAGGAAGAAATTTTTTATGGGGAGGATATTGTTGTAAACGGAGCAATTATAAAGAAAAATTCAATTGAAAAAACAGTGGATAGATTATATGGAATTATAGGAGATGAGGTAACATATACTGTTTCATTTAAAAATGAAGGTAACTTCTCCTGTGAGAGAGTTTATATAAAGGAAGAGGAAAACATAAGCTTAGAATTTATAGACAACTCTTTAAATATTAATGGAGAGGAAAAACCTTATAATATTTTCAAAGGCTTCTTATATGGGGAATTAAATGGAAATCAAAGAGTAAATTTAACCTTTAGATGTAAAATTATATCTATTCCTTACTCATCAGTACTTCAAGGATTTACTCATATAGAGTATGAATATAGAAATGAAAATGGGCTTGGAAGGGTTAAAAGGGAAGTTACAGCTAAAAGTGAAGAGGTTATTGTAAAAAGTGCAATAATAGATAATGAGCTTGGAATATTTACAAAGGATGCTGCAACCTCTAATGTAATGGTAAATGATAAGGTTCCTATAAGAATTCACTTAAGAAATATGGGGAATACAGATGCTTATAATGTTGTAGTTAAGGATGAAGTAATTAATGGGCTAGAGGTAATTGAAGATAGCTTTACAATTAATTCAGTTAAGGAAAAATATACTGGAGCATTAATTAATATTGGAAACTTAAAGGTGAATGAAGAGAGGGAAATTCTTTACTTTGCTAAGATAAAAAAGGATATTGAAAATTCAGTATGTTCTAAGGCAAGGGTAGAGTATTGCTTTTATGGAAATGATGGAGGGACTTTAATTTCAGCTAAGGGAAAATCAAATAAATTTACCCTAAGTGTGTTTAACCCATCCCTAGTTATTACTGAAAGTGTGAATAAGGATTCCTTTGAGGTTGGAGAAATATTAAATTATAATGTTTACTTAACTAATAATGGGAATATAGACTTAAAGGACATTTCCTTAACCTTAAATATTGGTGATATTGAAGGACTAACCTTAAATGAGCTTAGCATAAATAGAAGAATCATTAGAGGTGCCACATTAAATAGTGAAATACATGTTGGTAATATTGATAAAAATGAATCACTGTCCCTTTGTATGAAAATTGAGTTAAACAAGCTATTAATGAAAAATACTTTGTTCTTAAAGCCTAAAATTAATGGAGCTTATGAAGGTATTGATAAAGTTAAAACCAAAGTTACATTTGATACTGATGGAAAAGAGGTTTGCATTAGCCTAAATAAAATTTTAGTACAAAAAGCTTCATCAAACTGTGCATATCTTAAAGGGGATTTAGTTAATTATTTAATAACAGTTAGAAATGATGGAACAAATACCTCTGAAAATGTGGTTGTTTATGATGATATTATTGGGGAGGGATTTGTTGAGGATTCTTTAACTATTAATGGATACCCAGTACTTGAAAGCTTTGTATCAGGAATTCCAGTTGGAGCCTTAAAACAAGGAGAATGTGTATATATTAGATATAGTGCAATTTACGGTAATGAGTATCTTCCATTAGAGGCTGTTAGTGTAGTTCGTGTTACAGCGGAGTTTTATGATGCTAAGTATGGATATATGAAAAAGGAATTTTATTCAGATGAGCTTAGAATTATATTATCTAAAGCAAGTTTAAATATAGTTAAAACCTCAGACAAGAGGGTTGTGGCCTATGGAGAAGAGATTAACTTTATAACAACAATTGAGAATAATGGGACAATACCTTTAATTAATTTAACCTTAAAGGAGAATGTATCCATAGGGTTTGAACCAGTTGGCTCTAGTATTTTTGTAAATGGCAGTAAGGTTATAAAGGGAGATTGTATAAAAGGATTCCCACTTCCAGCTATTAAACCTAGAGAATTTTTAGAGGTTTCCACTAAGTATATTTACAAAAATTATAAGAGAACAAGAAAGCTTTTCACTGATTCAGTAGTTGAGTATGATTTTTCCTTAGAGGGAGTTAAAGAGAAATACACCTTAGAAGGGAAAAGTAATAGGATATTATTAGAGGGGGAAATTGCAACCTTTAAGAATATTACCATTGACCATGATATTTTATTGTGTGAGGATGATGTTTGGGTACAAGAAATTACTGATGTTATAGTTGTTCCTAAAATTACTAAGAGTTATGTTGTTAAGACTATTAAGAATACTTCCTTTGGAAATGAGAATTTAACAGGATATAAGCTTATAATTAGAGGAGTATTGGAAGAAAAAGTTGAATATATTGCAGGAACAGAACAGGAATCTATTCATATGATAATACATGAAGAGAGATTTTCAACAAGTATTATTTTACCAGAACAACATGAAATAAATGAAAATGTTAATATAAATTCTTTAGTCCATGATGTGTTCTCTAAAGTTATAGATGAAAATAAAATACAAATTAGTGTAAACCTAACGGTGGAAGGGCTTATTTAAAAAATAAAGGGTCACCATTAGGAATAAATAGGAATACAATATAATTATCTAAACTATGAGGGAGGGTGGACTTTATGGATCAATGTTGTGGCACTAATATGTTAAGTAAGGAAGAAATTAAGAAGCAAAAGTTAACATATGAAACTAAGATAGATAAAATAGAAATATTAGAGCCAGAGAGTGTTGTGTTAAGAGTTACACATAAGGATTGTGTTATTAGGAGAGATGTTAAGGTTAATATAAATAAATACCAAAGAGTTTATGGTATTGTTAGCTATAAATGTGATGGACCTGCAAAAGGAGTACTTATTTCTCTTGTGAAGTATGATAAGGTATGCGGAGTGCTTGAAAGAAATGTTGTAGGGTATTGTGTTACAGATGCTATTGGTAGCTTTAGTTTTTTGGTTCAAAGAGACGAGGAACTTAGTAATTATAAAGTGGAAATTTGTAATGTTATGAGTTAATGATTTTAAAATAAAGTATTAATAAACCTATATAAAAGTTAACGAAACCACGACATGTGTCGTGGTTTTTATATATTTTGAAGATGGATATATATAAAAATAAGGAAGATGTTACGAAAAGAGATTAGTTCAATATAATAGAGTATATAACTAAAAGGAGTGATAACATGGGAATTTCGTTATTATACCAAAATATAGTTCAAGGAGGATTTTATTATTTTGGTAACGCCTTAGGGCTAACAAAGGGACCAGGAGGAATAGTTCCAGGTACATTACCAACTCAAGGAGCATTTATTACAACAGATACATTAGCTCAAGCCCCAGGTGGATGGCCACTAGGAACAACATTAAATTGGCAGAATGGAAGTAGTTACGTTTATGTAGATATACCAGCTGGAAATGTAATTGATAAGGCATTTTTAATTTGGGGTGGGAGTACAGGTACAGCAGTAACAAGTGCAGCAAGGCTTTTTCCTGTATATATGATAACGCCTGATAGTGTTAAGCATACAATAACCCCTGTTACAACAATGACAGGGGCAGGATTTTATTCTAGTTCAGCTGATGTTACTAATATTGTAAGTGGCTTTGCATCTGGAAATTTTATTGTTGGAAGTATACCAGCGGATATTACAACAACAGCTACTGCAGGAGAAGGTGGAGGTTGGGTATTAGCCTTTGCAGCAAAGGCTACAACTGGTGCTTATAATTACATGACACTATGTATTTCAAATGATAACTATAGCCAAATAGGAACCAGTATACCAATAGTAACTCCAAATACTGGAGTAGTAAAAGGTAAGCTAATGAACGCAATTATAGATGCAGCCTGTAGTGCTGGAGATGCTCTTATATTAGCAAATACTAGGCCATTTTCAGCCCCATATAGGGAAGCACCTAATTTTTATA
Source organism: Clostridium sp. (assembly GCA_051653165.1). GTDB lineage: Bacteria > Bacillota > Clostridia > Clostridiales > Clostridiaceae > Clostridium. The sequence continues at coordinate 11,426 of JBOFVP010000069.1, read as the reverse complement.
ATTCTATAATAAGTAATAATAGTGGAGATGGGTTACCTTATACTAATGCAAGTTTTGGTAACAACAATAATAGTCCTTTAACAAGAAGTAATAATCTAAATTCAAGACAAGGGTTGGATTTGGCTATTTATGAAACATCAGGGGATATTGCTCCTGGGTCAACAAGTTACTATTTAGATGGGTATGCTGGAGGAGTGGCCTTTTCACCTCTTGATGGGAACACAAATTATATTGCCTATGGTACAGCTTTAAATCCATCAAATGCAACCTCAACTTTGGAAAAGCTAGTAGATAAGGGTGAAGCTAATTATGGTGACACAGTAGTTTATACATTAAAAATATATTTAGATGGCGTTGGAACTGTAAGTGCATTAAAGGTTTATGATACAATACCAGATAATGCAACAATGGTATCAGGCTCTATAAATGTTAATGGTGTAACATCTCCATCAGCTAATTTAACAACTGGTATTACCTTAGGAAATACAATCACATTACCATATGTAGGTACAATAACCTATTCTGCAAAAATAAACTCTTCAGGAAGTTTTTCAACTGTTAATAATGATTTCTATGTAACTTTTACAAATCCAATATCAAATGGAACAATTTTCACAAATACTGTAGTATCAAGTATGGCTGTAACAACTATTATTAATGCAGCTAATATAAAATTAAATAAATTAGTAGATTTAAATTATGGAACAATAAATGAAGTATTAACCTATACAATTGTATTAAATAATACTGGTAATTTAGATGCAAACAATATTAATTTTATAGATACAATTCCAAATGATGTTACCTTAGAGCCAAATTCTTTATTTGTAAATGGAGTATTAAATCCAAGTACATCAAATCCAATAACAATAAATTTACCTACAATATTATCATTAGAAGTACAAACAATAACCTTTAAGGTTAGAGTTGTAAATACAATTCCAAGTCCTAATCCAATAGTTAACTCAAGTTTTATAGGATATGAATATACAGATAATACTGGATTAGTTAATGTAGATACCATAAGTAATTTTGTAGCAACTACAATTAATTATGGAAGCTTATATACAGGAAAAAATGTAGATAAGGAATTTTCAACATTAGGGGATACTATAACATATACTATTCCTATTTATTATGGAGTTGGAAATATACCCCTTAGCAATTTAACTTTTATAGATACAATTCCCTTTGGAACCTCACTAATCCCAGGTAGTTTAATGATTAATAATTCTATAGTATCTGGTAATATATCATCACCAGGATTAAATATTGGAATGTTGGGAGTTGGTGAAGTAGAAACTATAACATTTAAGGTTTTAGTTAACTCTGTTCCAACAATAAATCCTATTATTAATAGTGGAGTTATTAGCTATAATTACAGCATAGACCCATCTTTACCAAGTAACAACAATAATGTTTTAACAAATACTGTAGCTACCTTCATATCAAATTCAGATGTGAGAGTAAATAAAATAGTTGATAAGAGTATGGCAACAATTGGAGAAGATGTTAGTTATGTTATCAATATAACAAACTTTGGAAATGTAACAATAGCAGATGCAAATTTTTATGATACAATTCCAAATGGAACATCATATAAAAGTAATACTTTGAAGATAAATGGAGTATTAACACCTGGAACCCCTCAAAATATTTTATTAAACTCTATTGGTCCAAATCAAACTGTTACAATAGAATTTACTGTAACTATTAATTAATTTAAAGAGAAAATTGTTAAAACCCAAGACAGTTGTCATGGGTTTTAATTTATTTATTAAACAATTGTACTATTCATAAATAAACATAAATAAAATATAGTATTAGATATTTTTATGAAGAGGTGAACAGGTTTGGGAAAATACATTAGGGACTTTATTGAGTATAGTGGAATATCAACAGAAATTCCACAGAAAGTACAGGCTTTCAAGAATATATCAACAGAGGGAATATTTAAATTATCAGATAAAAAGCCTGGAATACATACATTCTTAAAATGTAGTGTAAAGGGTGATATTTATAATCATAGAATTATTGATGGAGTTATTGGAGAGGGGGCTGATGGGAAAAAGCTAACTGGGATGAAGTGCTCCGTTGAGGGGGATATAAATTGTAGAATAGAATATACAGCTGTGGATGGAAGTAACTTAATTTATAGTGATAGGGTATCACTTCCAATTGTTACAAGTGTACCATTAACAGAGGATTATTTTTACTCTAATAATATAATAGCAAATTTTTTCATTGATGATATTTATTTAGAAATGCTAGATGATAGAGAATATATTGTAAGTGTTACTGGTATTGTAGTTATAGAAGATTAGGAGGGGATTTTATTGTCAAGAGAAATGAATAATGGCATTGAATATGTTGGTATTAGAAAAAATCTACCTCAAGATGCTAAGCTTTTTGGTGAGATAAATTTTTATGATACTATTGATATAGATGGGTGCGTTGGAAGTATTAGAACTATTGTTTCTGCCACAATAGATTGTAAAATTGTATCAACAAAGGTTATTGATACAATTAAAGGAAGGGCTAATGATGGAACAGTTCTTCTTGGAAATAAATTAATTGTTGATGGGGAATATATTTTGAAGTTGGATTATGTTACTACGGCTACAGGGAAGACGGTGTTTTCTAATTGTTTTAAGTATTCAAAATTTGGAGAAATAACAGTGCCACCTAAAATTAGTGGAGAAAATATTAAGGATTTAAATAGAAGGAAAAAGATAAGGGTTAATCCTTATGTAGAAGATTTATTTGTAAACATATGTGGTTCAAATAGAGTTAATGTAAACATAAATATCATATTAAACTTAGAATAAAAAATGAATAAAGTATACCTTAGAAATTTTCCTCAAGGGAGTTTGGAAGCTCATATATAGTAAGTTTGAATAGTCAAATTATAGAATTTGGATTCTCACTTAACGTAGATGGGCTAAAGTTCCCTTGGGGATTATTTTATTGGGTAATTAAAACTTGAAATGTTACGGTGCGAATTTCATTAGGATTAATTGAATTTAGATTAACCCCTAATGGAGGGATTGGTGTATCATTGGGTTTAGAAACTCCATCCACAATTACAGATGTTGGGATAAATTGAGTTCGTGGAGGAAGAGGGTCAGTTAAAATTACATTATCAATAGAAATATTTCCAAGATTATATACTTCTATTGTATATGTAATTGTATCTCCAGACCTACATAGTGATTTATCAACATACTTAATAGTGTTAACAACACTTAATTCTACAATAGTTGTTGTTACATAACCAGAGGTAACGGTATTTGTAAATACAGTACCATTTGATGTGGTGTTTGTTGCAACAGTATAAAAATTATTTGACACTGTTGTAAAATCTCCTTGGAGTATGGTTGCTGTAAAAGAAACAGTTGCAGTATATGGAATTGAAATGGCACTACCAAGTAAAATTCCTGTATCAAATTTAGAATTAGGCGATAAAACACCATTTACATATATTGTATCAGAAATTACTTCTATATTACTTGGAATAGAATCGAATAAGGTTAAGTTGAATATTGTACCAGTTCCTGTTAAGGAAACTGTTAATGTATAGGTTATGGTTTCTCCATGGGAAGCAAAATCCTTATCAACACTTTTTAATAAAGAAGTATATCCAGGTGCAGGGCTTAGTGAAGAGCCATATGCAAGATAACCAAAATCAGGTTCTGTGGGTGATACAGCTTCATTTCCAAAATATGCATCATAATAAAAAGATGTGGAACCAGAAGGTATTGCATTGTTTGGCGGAAATATTGCTAAGTCTAAACCTTGACGACCATTAATAATATTAGATTGTGTATCAGGTGTGTTATTATTTAATCCAAAGGTAGCCTTTGTATTAATTGCTCCTGTAGCACTATTATCATTTATCAAAGAGCAGCAAATATTACCAACAGGTCTCCCGGTTATTAAAAATGGACGAGTATTTTGTACTATTAAAGCATCTCCCTTTGTGGCACAAGCGCCTAAAGCTGCAAACATTAATTTACCGGTAACAGCCCCATTACTTGGAGTAATTATTGGAATTCTAGTACCAATTTGCAAAAGGTCATCATTAGTTAAACAAAGTGTGGCATAATTATAAGCTGATATTATATTTTTAGTGATTAAAGCTAATACCCAGCCACCACCTTGTTTATCAGTTGCAAGAGGGCTTAAAGCGCAAGGAATACTTCCAACAGTATAATCTCCAGAAGTGTATCCAGTTAATATATTTGTAACATCACTAACATTAGAGTAACTTCTAGCATTTGTAATTAAAGCGTAATCTGGAGTTATAGTGTGTTTAATGCTATCAGGGGTTATTAAATAAATTGGATAATCTTTTATAGTTGAACCTAGGTTACCAAAATAGGCTCCCCAAAATAAGAATGCGGAATCGATTATATCATTTGGAGATAATTCTACATAACAGGCAGAACTACCATTTTCCCAATCTAGTGTTGTTCCATTTGGCCATCCACCAGGGGCAACTGTTGAGGTATCAACTGTAATAAAAGCACCTATTGCAGGAGTAGTACCAGGGGTAAGTGAAGAAGGAGCCTTTGTTAACCCTAGTGCATTTCCAAAATAAAGTAAATCTCCCTGTATAAGATTTTGATATACAATTTGATTGCTCATAGTATTTACTCCTTTTAATATTATAATAGATAGATTTTTGTCTGATCGCTACCATTGCTAACACTCCCTCCTTTGCAGGTGGGAGCTAAGCATAACTTGATTATGGGGTTATTAAAACTTGAAAACTTATTGTGTGAGTTTCATTTGAATTTATAGTGCTTAAGTTCACTCCAATTGGTGGAGTTGGATTACCACTAAGATTAGGAATACCATCAACAAAAACTGTGCCAGGTATAAATTGTGTTCGTGGAGGAAGTGTATCCATAAAAATAGAATTGTCTATTGATATATTACTTAAATTAAAAACTTCAATTGTATAGGTTAAGGTATCACCAGTTCTTACAACAGCTTTATCTACATACTTTTTACTAGAAACATCAATATATATTAATGAAGTAACTACTGTATTACTTACAATATTATCTGCTATAGTGTTTCCTGGAATAAAGGAAAGGTTATAGGATAAATTAGAGGTATTGTAAATTTTATAATCATTTGGCATTGTTGTAACAATTACCTTAAAGGTTACAGTAGACGGGGAAGCAGGCGTCATACTTGGAAGTGGAAATCCGAGTTCAGGGTTATAGGAGCTTTGAGAAACTCCATTTACAACTACAGAACCAGCAATAAAACTTGTGTTATCTGGAATAGTATCTTTAAAAATTATATTATTTATGTCACTAGATGTTACAACTGTAGATGTGTAGGTTAGGGTATCACCAACCCGTGCATTTTCAATGTCTACAGCTTTAACAATTGTAGTAGCATTAATAATATTTACATTTTGTAAGGAAACATCATCTAATACAAAATCATTTCCTCCACCAATATTTGACATTGATAAAACCTGAAGAGTAATCTTGCTATTATTTTGAGTATTAAAAATCTGTCCAATTTGCCCCCACTCGGTATAACGAATATTAGAAGTTTGACCATAAAATAATTGGGTTACCCCATCAGAGGCTAAGGCTCTAAATCCAATTAAACAAGTATTTGGATAATCAGTAAACATTAATAGCCAAGCACTAGCTAAACAATAGGTATTTGGATTAACTGTAACAGTTTCTTCAAAGATTATTGCATTTGGATCCCCACCATTTATTAGAAGCATACTACTTGTTTCATCAAAGGTTGTATGATTTGATGCAAAAAACCAAAGATTTGTATTAATGTTTGCCATAGTAAAGGCATTAGCACCAGAACCAGGGCCAGAATTTAGGGATGGACCATATACAAGTAGGGAACTTTGCATTGAGTTTGTATACGGATATGTTGGAGGACAAGTATTTGATTTTGTTCCATCTGGCAAAGTTCCCCATATTCCAAAATCAGCTAAGGTAAGAAGGTTTGGACCTAAAGTTATTCCAGATGGAATGGAGATAGGTGTATTTAATATAGTACTATCAGTAAAAGTATTATTAGTTATATTAGCTCCAGTTACATTCAAAATAATTGTGTTAGGGGAAAGCGAATCAACAGTATTGGTATTAGCTATAGGAGTGACAATAGCAGAGTATGGGGGATCAGAGGGAATAGGTTTTGGAATGCTTTGAGCAGTTGAAAAATCTCCAGGGGATGGAGAGCCTTGATTAGCTTTACCACATTCACAAAGTATATAGCTTCCATTTGGGACACTGTTAAAGGTGAAGGCACCTGTAGGTGAGGTTAAAATATATAAACCAGTTGAGGTTTGCGTATCATATAAACATATTGAAATATTTGGTATTGGTGTTAAAGAACCAATAGCACCAAATCGTGTACCGGCATGATTTAAAGTTCCTCCTATTGTAGCCATATATAACAACTCCTTTATAAGTAATATAATTTACAATGTATGCAGAGTTATATATATATGTAATTAATAAATATATAACGGGATTTCAATATAAGTAATAATGTAACATACATAGTAGCTCTTGCATAGTAATATTATAAAAATATTTTGAGGTGAATAAATATGGCAGTTGAGATAGTCTTTACAGGATATTATAGAGCACAGATTGCTATTTTTGGTAATGCTCTATCTATAGGATCAGGTGGTGGTAGCTACATCGGGGATAGTTTTTCCACTCTATCTAATACAAGAACAATAGATTATACATTAAATGGGGCGAATACAACATTTAATATGCCTGCAGGGTATAAGGTTCTTTTTGCAGAAATGCAAATAGCCACAATTGGAACTATGGATTCGAATCCAATTTTATCTACACCAACAGAAGTTATAACCATACCAAATGCAAGTTTTTCTACCTATCCAGGTAGTACAACTGTAAAGTATTTAAATGTTACTTCAATTATACAAAATGGAGGTAGCGGAATTTATTCAATAGAAAATGTTCAGGGATCTGAAGCGATGATGCTTTGGTCTATATTTGTGATTTTTGAGCATCAATCCTTTGATATTAATTATGTTTATTATGCCAGAGATAATACAATTATAAGCGGTACAACTACTACAGTATTTAATAATGTTTATACACCAACAACTGGGACAGTTACTGGGTATGTAGTTAGAACAGCAGCAGCCAGTGATACAGTTGATAATACAACCTTTAGAGTAAATGGGGTGTTAATGGGAAATACAAGTAATCCATGGGATGGATTACAACCTTATAATCCTGCTACAGATGCACTGCCAGGAATAATATGTAATGCAAACACATATGAACCTTCACTATTCTCATTATTAGAAACAAGAGCAACCTTTGGAACTGCTAATATAAATCCATATAGTAATACAAGACCTAATCCATGTAGAGCTTATGTTGATATTGCAGGATTTGATGTTTCAAGTGCATTAAGTAATGGTCAATCAACAATGACATTTACAGAAGCAGGCCCAGGGGGAGGATTCTATACATTAATGACCGGGGTACAAATAAATTCACAGGTTCCAATTGTACATCCTGTAAAATCCTCTAATAGGTCCGTTACCTATAATGGTGATGTGGTAACTTATACAATTGTATTAACAAATACAGGTAATTTTGATGCAACAAATTTATATTTAATTGATACGCTCCCATCACAAATATTATTTATAAATGATTCTATTTTTGTTGATGGGGTTATACAACCTGGTGCAACCCTTAATTCACCAGGAATATCTTTAGGAACTTTACCAATAAATGATACAAGAACAATAGTATTCTCAGTAAGTATTGTAAATGGAATTCTAGGGACTACAATTAACAATGCATGTAATGCAATATATGGAACTTCACCAGCAGTTTTCTCATCAATGAGTAATACTGTGCCAATGAATATAGTGAATATAGGGTTAACTTCTAAAAAGTATGTTGATAAAACTTATGCTTCATTAGGGGATACAATTAGTTATACAATTTATTTTAATCCATTATCAGTTTCAGTTATAGATACAGTAACCATTGTAGATGATCTTCCAACAGGACTTATATATACTCCAAATACTCTTTTTGTTAATGGTGTGGCAAATGGAGGAAGCTTATCAACTCCAGGATTAGTGTTAACATCACTACCTGCAAATACAGCAAATACAATAACTTTTATTGTATCTGTAGTTAGTTTACCAGCAAGTATTACTGCAATAAATAGTACAAGTATTGCTGCAACAACAAATGGCCTTACTCTGACTTCCAATACTAATATTGTAACAACAACTATACTTGGTATAAGTATTTCAAATACTAAAAGTGTAGATAAGGCATTCACATCATTAGGTGATACCTTAACATATACTATTTCACTTAGTAATACAGGAAATACAAATGCCTATAATATTAGGTTTATTGATACAATTCCCAGTAGTACCCAATTAATATCAGGCAGTTTCAAGCAAGATGGAATTTCTATAATAACGTCACCTAATCCACCGGGTGTAATTCTCCCCTTATCAATCCCCCCTAATGGAATATCAACTATAACCTTTATGGTTAATGTTATTACCATTCCAAATCCAACTTCAATTGTTAATAGAAGTTATATAAATGCAAGTTTTGTAGGTGATTCCGGTATATTACCTAATGATGAAAAAAATGTAAGTGTTGATTCTAATAGTACTTTAACACAATTTCAAATGGTTGATTTTACAGGTATAAGAAAATATGTTGATTTAGCTAATGCAAAACCAAACACAACATTAACATATACCATAGTAATACCTAATACAGGTAATTTAGCCTCAATTAATAGTGTTCTTTTTGACACTATTCCAAATGGAACAACCTTTGTAACAGGGTCAGTTACATTAGATGGAGTTACAATTTCAGATGCTAATCCACAGGTTGGAATTAATCTTGGAAGTATTATGGCACAAACAGTGCATACTATAGAATTTAAAGTTTATATTAATTAGAAAAGTGAGTAAAGACTATTATTTTATGTTTTTAAAGGAATTTGATGACATATTGTGAGGGTCTTTTTCTTTTATATAGAAAAGCAAAAAGAAAATTAAAAAACATGTACACTATTTACCATTTAAAAATAAAATAGTAAAGAATATAAAAAGGTAATATTATTAACTCAATTCTAAATGAATGAATATGATATTACGTAAGATATACAATCAAGGAGGGATATTTCAGATGGTAACACTACCAAGCCCAAATCCTATTCCCAATTCCGGATTTTTGGGATATAGTTATTCAGTTACACCTGGCACTACAATAACATCAGGCGTCACTAGTAATACTGTTAATACCCAAGTAAATGCAGCAATTATACAAAATGAAGATGGAGGCTTAGTAAAAAGTCTTGATAAACAATATGCAACTCTTGGAAGCACAATAGGATATACAGTAGTATTAAAAAACACTGGTAATATAACTGCGCTAACTGTTACATTTACAGATACAGTACCTAATAATACAATATTACTACCAGGGTCTGTTACTGTTAATGGTACAAGTCAACCAAGTGCAAATCCTACTGCAGGAGTTCAAGTTGGAAGTATTAATCCAGGTGCAGTAACAACAGTTCAATTTATTGTTATTGTAACAACAATTCCAACAGAACCAATTCCAGTAAATAGTATTCCAAATACATCATTTATTGATTACACATTTATATATGATCCAAGTATGCCAGCTAGTTCAGTTGAGAATCTTTCAAACTATGTTTACACTTTTGTAAACACAGCTTTAATTAGTATTCCAGATAAATCATCAACTCCATCAGAAGTGAAAATTGGAGATGTTATTACCTATACAATTACAATTCCAAACTCAGGAAATGTTAATGCTAATAATGTTATTTTTTATGATACAATTCCTCAAGGAACTGCATTCCAAGCAGGAAGCATTTTAGTAAATGGAACTTCCACATCAGGTAATCCACAAACTGGAGTAAACATTGGAAGTATAGCAGCAGGAAATTCATCAGTGGTTGTATTTACAGTAGTTGCGGTTTCACTTCCAAATCCATATCAAACTACAAACCAAGCAAGAGTTAAATATAGTTATACAATGGACCCATCACTTCCAAATGGAGAAACAAGTACAGTACCTTCAAATATTGTAAGTAACTCAATTGTAGGTGCTGTAATTAATAACTCTATTCCAGGAAACTTAGGAAAATCAGGAAGTCCAAATTATGCATCTATTGGAGATATTTTAACCTATACAATTACTTCAACAAACTCAGGTAATATTGATGCTAATAATGTTACTCTTGTAGACACACTTCCAAGTGAAGTAACACTACAATCCATAACTTTAAATGGAACTCCAATTACAGGTGATCCAAGTACTGGAATAAATCTTGGTACATTAGCACCAGGTGCTACAGATACTGTGGTAATAAAAGCAATTGTTTTAACTCTTCCGGCAACAAATCCTATAACAAATACAGGGTTTATAAACTACACATACACTGTAAATGGAACTGCCATAACTACAGGAAGTCAAACAAATCAAGTTGTTAATACTGTTGCATCAGCTGTGATTTCTAATTCTCAAAATGGATTAACTAAGTATGTTGATAAAGCAAATGCAAGTATTGGTGATATTTTAACCTATACAATTGCTGTTACTAATACAGGTAATACACAGGCAACTGGAGTAACATTAATTGATACTATTCCTGGTGGAACAACCTTTAATGCAGGATCTGTAACTGGAGGAACTGGAACACCAAGTGGAGGAATTACAATTGGAAGCATAAACCCTAATCAAACTGCAACGGTATCCTTTAAGGTAACGGTTGTATCAATACCAGCAATAATACCTCTTCCAAACTACACAATGGTTGGGTATAGTTATATAAATGATCCATCTAAAGGCCCAATTACAACTCAAACAATTAGTAACACTGTATTTACAAATTTAAAGGTTGCATCTATTTCACAAGGTGGTGGTGGGTTATCAAAATCAGTTGACCTAAGCTACGCAAAGGTTTTTGATACAATCACTTATACAATTCCAATGAAAAATACAGGAACAGTTCAAGCCGATAATGTAACATTTATTGATACAATTCCAGGAAGTACAACCTTTGTACCAGGTTCAGTAACACTTGATGGAGTTAGTAATGGTGGAAATCCACAAACAGGAATTTCAGTTGGTACAATTCAGCCAAATCAAACAGTTACATTAACCTTTAAAGTTATAGTTGCAACAATCCCAACAGTAAATCCAATACCAAATATAGGGCAAGTTAATTATGTGTATACAGTAAATACACCAGGGGATTCTTCAGCAACAAATTTAACTAATATTGTTTCAACAACAGTAGCACAAGCCTATATTAGACCACAGGATGGTGGACTTGTTAAATCAGTAGACTTAGCTTATGCAGAT
>JBOFVP010000068.1:0-50048 GCA_051653165.1 Clostridium sp. | reverse complement strand
ACAAATTCCTTCTCCACAACACATTTTGAAATTGTTACAGCATGAAAGCATAACATCACTTCTATTAATAGAATCCAAATACTCTATAACAGAGTAGGTTAAAATATCTGCCCCAGCCATATGAATATAATTTACCCCTTGATTTAAAACCATGTCCTTAATTAAAGCCTTACACTCATCAGACAAATCACCCTTACCTAAAAGGTTCATTTCTTTTGAGGTTAATTTAAACTCTTCAAGATATGGAAGAGAAAAATCTATGTCAAAGCCCCCTCTATCGCTATAAATTTCTATTTCATTATTATTATGATATAACTTTTTAATAACAGGCATCATAGGAGCAAGGGCAATTCCTCTTGCAAGTACCAAAGCCTTAGAGTTTTGAATTTTACCTATATTCTTTAACCCAAAAACACCATTCCAGTATGGTCCTCTAATTACAATATCATCACTTTCCTTTATCTCAAGAAGCTTCTTCGTCTTAATCCCCCTGATTTCAATTACAATTGTTATAATATCAGTATCAGTATTTGAGTCCATTATTGATATTGGAACATCATAAAAATAGTTGTTTTCACAGGTTCTTATAAAAATATATGAACCTGGTTTTACTAAATCAATTGCTAGCTTATGTGGAACCTTAAATTTAATCATAAGTACATCTTCTTGATATAGGGTTGTTTTTAACACAGGACAATTATAGGTTTGTCTACCCTCTTTTGCTTTATTTCCATTGCTATAAAACTCCTGATAAATACATACTCCTTTCCAATTTTTGCAGTCACAGAAACATTGTCCATGCAACTGAGAGCATAAAATACATTCACCTGATTCTGCTAAATGACAGGGGCAAAATTCGGTACCTGCATCAATACAGTCTAGTGCTTCTTTTAACATGCTTTTCTCCTCTTAATAATACTCTCATATATAGATTATTTTTAAGGATTGATTTTTGTTACAACTTATAAAAGTTAATTAAATACTAATGAACTATTTTCTCTATGTAGTATAAGCTTAAATATATATTGCGAGTATTTGAATAATTTAATATAATTATGGTAATATGTAAATTGAGGTGAATACAATGACCATTGAAATAAGGGAAGTTTATAATGAAATCATTTCTTTTGCAAAAAAGTGTAATGTTGAGAAAATAATACTTTTTGGTTCAAGAGCTAGAGGAAATAATAATCCAAAAAGTGATATTGATATTGCTGTTTATGGTTGTGATGATTTTGTAAACTTTAAATTACTAATTGATAATGATCTATGGTCTTTGTTAAGTGTAGATTTAATTAACATGAATGATCATTATATTTCTAAAGAACTAATTAATGAAATAGAAAGAGATGGTGTTATTTTATATGAAAAAATTGGATAACTTTACAAGCCACTTAAATGTCATGAACAGAGCCCATTTAGAGGATTTAAATAATGAATTTATCGTAAGCGGAATAATTGATAAATTCTTCATACAATTTGAACTAGGTTGGAAGGTTTTAAAAGAATTATTAAAATATGAAGGAAGACAAGAAGGTACTAGTGGCTCCCCTCGCGAAATAATTAAAGCTTCTTTTCAATGCTATGACTTTATAGATGAATCTACTTGGCTAAGCATGTTAAAGGATAGAAACGATTGTACTCATATTTACAATGAAGATATGGCAAAAGCACTAGTTAAAAAGATAATAGAAGTTTATATACCAGCCTTTAATTTAATGTCAAACAATATTAACTTGTAAAATTCACAAACTCCACCTAATGCTAAGAATCACTTGATACTAATATAATCCTAGCAATTTTATTGCTAGGATTATCCTGTAGAAAGTATTATTAAACAATTTTTACTCTTCTAATTTATTAAAATCTTCTTCCATAACATTAAACACTCTAACATTGCCATAAAAAGTGGCTCTCCTAAAAAAAATAGGAAAGCCACACCAAAAGTAACCAATTAACTTGGAACAATAAATCCATAGCGCAAAAACGCATAGAGAAAATCCATTCCTAATCACCTTATTCTAGCGCACCCCCAAATAAAGAACCACGCTATAAAATAATCGCCAAGGCGACTTTGTAGCCGTCGATTATTTTTAGCGTATCTGCATTTCCGAAGCTTGCCTGAGGAAAATTTTGCAGGCGCACTGTATTCATTTTTATTCTATAGGCTGAATCACATTGAATTCCTATTATGATTAAGTTATCCACAACTTATCCAAAATATAATTTCCTATAGAATAAAAAAACTATGTCATAATAGTAGTAAGAATTTTTGAGTCATCAATTAATTGTCCCAATATGTAATGTAAGCTACTACCCTTTAAATCAAACCATTCCTAAAAAAACTTAATCTCCTCCAAATTAACCACATCAACCCTTGTAGTCATAGCCTTTAGAGCAATTTGATTAATAGCATTATTAATGGTTGTACAACAATCCCCAATAACCTTAACCTTATATCTCTTAGCAAAATCAGAAATAGCTGTGTGTGTTACACAATTTTGAGTCATCATACCACATAATAGAATTTCATCAACCCTTAAATCCTTTAAAACACTATTTAAACTAGTTTCATAAAATCCATCAGCATAAGCCTTTTCAACAATAATACAATCCTCTGCAAGCTCCAAAATATCAGGGTGAATATCAATTCCCCTAGTTCCCTCATTAAAGAAAATTGCCTTGCTATTCTCCTTAGAAACATGCTTAACAAGAATGGTCTTAACATTACTATCATTAGCAAGCCTTACAGCCCTTTTTACATTTCTTAAAACCTCATCTGTATTCCATAACGGAAAATTCCCACTTGGAAAATAGTCCATTTGCATATCAATAATCACTAAAGCTCTTTTCATATAAGTCTCCTTTAAAATTATTAAAATTGCTTAATTATAATAAGCCTACAGTAATAATATGATAAGAAGAATAAATATATGACAAAATATTCTAGTTATATCTTAAATCCACTAACTTGAAACTCACCATATTTAGTTCTTGCAAAACCCTTAATCTCTCCGTTTTCAATCCTACAACTAGCATCATACCTAATTTTCATAATAGCTATTTTAATTTCACCCATAAAACTAATTGTATTTCCTTTAACCTGACCAGATGTAATTTTATTAACATGATTTCTTCCAGTAATACTCCCCTGTACATTTCCATCATTAATAACAAAATCTAAAATGCCATGCTCCACCCCCATAGGTGTATTTAATGTAATATTATATTTTCCTTCCATAAAAAAATCGCCCCTTTAACTATAATTAAAACTAATTTAATTATATTCAAAACACCCCTAAGCTATGTTAGTTTGTATTTGCTTCATTATTTTTTTAGAAAGCCCAAGACCTAAAGAATGTGATGGAATTACAACAATTTTCTGTGAAGAACTATGCTCATATATATTATGACTTCCATTTGTCCATTTATAAACATATCCATTATCTAGAGCAAGCTTAATCATATCCTTATAATTAAAAATCTTTTCATTAGTTTTAACAATACTTGGAGGAAGTATATGTGTAGTCTCATCTAGTAGATTATCACCCTCTGAAATTAATCCCTTCATATAAAGAATAATTTCATCCCTCATTTCTAACATTACCTCTTGCATTTTTTCATAAATATCAATGGAGAAGCTTCCCATAGTTTTAGAAACTCCCCTTGTAAACCCAATAATTCTTGCCCTAACCATATTGTTTTCATTAGGCTTAACCCTTATCTTAAGTATTCCCTGTTGAAATCCAATCAAACGTTGAATACACTTTTTTTCTATTTCATCTTTTTTAAATATACAATCCTCAAGAAGAAGCTCACATTCATCATCATAATCACATAAAAGCTTCCAGCCCTCTTCTTCGTCTTTTTTAAACTCTTCTATGATATTGTTGAATTCAGATAAAAATTCTTGATATAATTCCTCAATCTCATGAATCTTATTTTCGCAAAACTCATAGTAATCAATAATATCAATATAAATACTTTCACTAACATCCCTTTGCATTTCATTTATAATTCCTACCCAACTCACCAATATCACCCCGTTTCTTTTGATATACCATTATACCATACTCAACTTAAATATTAAATTCCATTTGATTAAAAAAAGATTGGACATACATCCAACCTTTTTACCTACATATATTTAATGTTATTATTTTCACACCACTTAATGGCAATATCCTTCTCAACAGTTTCCCTATAATCATACCAACTATTCAAAATACCATTATCCTCTAAAACTTCCCTAAGCTTACGCAAATCATTATTTCCATTAACCTTAGCTAACATTAACTCTCTAGCTTCCTCATCTAAAGACACCATACAAAACTCCATCATCATATTATAATGATCCATCTCTTCAATAGATGGAAGCTTAATATAATCATTAGGATTTTTCTTAAAATCATTTAAAATATTAATAAGCTCCCTTTCCCAGTCCTCAAATCTTTCAAGCTCATTAATATCCTCAGCCTTATAAGATGAAGTACTTTCATCCTCAATATAAATAATCACACCAGTTTTCTTATTATAAAAATGAGTTAAATACTCACCCTCATGTTCAATACACTCAATTACATCATTTAAATTAACCTTCATATGTTACTCCTTACTTTTTAGAGAAGAGATAATAAATAATAAAGATTAGCTCTAGTTACTCCTAAAAATTAATCATCCACTCTTATCTCTTCTCCCTTACTTCTTCACTCAAACCTTACTTTCCTATAAATTCATCCCTAAATTCCTCGCCATTATTAGTTTTACCTTCTATAACAACCTTCATTTTCTCTCCAAAAGTAGAACCATACACCTTATCTAAATACTGCATACCATTATTTCTATAAGTAGTGATTCCATCTAAGCTATCCTCACCCTCCCCATTCTCTAAAAGATTAACAGAAAAAATTTCCTTATCTTCATAATAAACAGTAGCATTTAAGCTTTTAAACCTATTACCCTCATTGTTATTATGTCCATTCATTACATGAATATAATAAGAATATTGACCATTATTATGTCCATCAATTGAAGCTTCTACTTTAAACGTTGGAATCTGCTCAGTCATTCTATCTAAGGCCAAAGTATCTAAACGTTCAGTAACAGTCCCATCATCACTCCTAACTAATAATAAAAGTTCATACTCCTTATCAGTTGTAACCTCAAATTCTCCCTTAAAGGTTAAGGCAGTTACATTATCAAGCCTTACCTCACTATACTTTTCAAGATTTATTGTATCTAAAGTCTTTTCATTCTCAACGCTTCTACTCTCCCTATATAACGCATAAACCTCGCCATTTTTAGGTAGCTTCTTTAAATTAACAACACAACTTATAGTAGCGCTCTTTTTATCATCACTCAATCTAAACTTAATATCACGCTCATTAGTTAAATATTCAACAGAATTAATAGTAGTTGTGTACCCAGGACTAATAACCCCTCCATTATTCTCAATAGCAGTGATAATTTTCTTAGTAAAAATAAACATTACACACAACATTATAAGTAGAACCAAATTTCCCTTTAACCACTTAATAAAATTCTCCATAATACTACACCCCTTTGATAACCTTCTATATCATATGTTTATTTTACCATAAATTCACATTCTATTATAACAAAATAAATCAATAAAAATAATATTTTCATATGCATTTAAAAGGGAGTATTAAACTCCCTTTAATCTATAACCTTAACACTGTAAGTAACTGTAATAACTTCACCTGCTAAAATAGTTCCTAAATCTATATTAGGTGGAATTTCACTAGATGGTAATCCATTAATTAACATACTATTATCTATATAGGTCGTTCCATTTGGAATAGTATCTTTCAAAAAAATATTATATGCATTTATATTCCCTGTGTTAGGAATAACTATTGTATAAGTAATTGTATCACCAGGCTTAACATAGCTTTTATCTACATACTTTCTCATATTGGTGAAATTTACTTCTCTAATTTCAGTAGTTACTGTATTACTATATGAATTCAATGCAACTGTAGTGGTTCCAATTACAGTATATACATATCTTAGTTCACCAATATTTTCTATTATATTTGTAGTTGGCACCGACACCACTAAAGCCTTAAATGTTACTGTATTTACTTTCCCACTTCCAATTGTTCCTAAATTATATCCATTTGGTGGATTTAAACTTCCACCTACAATTGTTATTCCATTTACAATTAGAGAATTTGCAACTAATGTACTTCCTATTGGTATTGTATCTATTAAAATACTACTTGTAGCTGTAAGAGTGGTTGCATTTGTAGCAACTATTGTATAAGTTATTATATCCCCGACTTTTCCATATGATAAATCCCTAGTCTTCATAACATCTATAAAAGGTGCTACAACTGTAGTTGTTACATTATTAGAAATATAATCAAAACTATAATTGCTAGTAGTTATATCATCATAATAATTAGTATTTACTGTTGCATTATTTATTAATTCATTATTTGATATTGTAGATGTAACCTTTACTTTAAATGTTACAGTTTTTATAACACCTATCAAAAGACTACCCAAATCTAAATAAAATGGTGTTTTTCCTGATTGAATATTTCCATCTACACTTAATGTTTCTGTTATATATTCTGTTCCTATTGGAATAGTATCTACAAAAATATTTGCTAATCCAATAGCCTGTCCAGTATTTACAATTGTGACTGTATATATCAACTCATCATTTGTTAAAGCTACTACTTTATTAACTTTTTTATTTATATTTAAATTTACCGAATTTATTGGAACATTTGCACTTCTTGCAGCATCTCCAGATCCACCTAACCCTGAATTTGAAAGGTATATTCCTTCTGCTATTGTATTTGTAAGTTTTATCTTATAAATCTTTGAACCACCAGCTGAATAAAAATTCTTCATGTCAGCAAAGCATAATGCTCCAGAATTATTCAATGCATCTCCTGTTATTGCCATAGTAGATGATGCCCCAGTATCTAAGCTAAATCTTTGAACTACT
The DNA here is from genome assembly GCA_051653165.1 of Clostridium sp. Classification (GTDB taxonomy): domain Bacteria; phylum Bacillota; class Clostridia; order Clostridiales; family Clostridiaceae; genus Clostridium. The sequence goes on along the minus strand of JBOFVP010000068.1, from coordinate 43,063 downwards.
CCATTTGCAACCCAAACTATAGAATTTATTCCCGGTACAAATGCATGATCTGCAGATGTTGTTAAGCCTGGACTAAATGTAGTTCCATAAGGTGATGATGTTAACTCTACCTCTGGATTAAATATATTAACAGGCCTTAAATATAAAAGATTTAATGGATCTATACAAATTGCACACATTAATGTACATGTTCCTAAAAAACCTGGAAATATTAATAATCCTCTAAAATCACAATCTCCAACATTCAAGTTGTTACCATTAACTAAATTAACTACTGGATTTAAGGTTACTGACGTACCTTTTCCATCCGTTCTTTTTGTTGCTGCCAATCCATATATCATATTGTCTTTAATAGAATATCCCATTCCATTATTCACAATTGCAGGAATTGTCACTAATGTTCCTGTAGCTAAATTCACACCTCCACCAGTAGTCAATCCATATGGTGGAGGACTTCCCCCATATGCTTGTGCCCAAGAAACTGGCTTATCAAAATCAAAAGTTAATGTTCTTGTTGTTGTTGCACCTACAATTGTTGTATCTTGCCTCCTTGGATAGGTCGTTCCAGTATATCCTTCTGGAAATCCACATGTTGTTGGTGGATTTTGTCCAGTTGTATCTATCCCTGTATTGTATACACTATAGCTTCCTATAGGTAAACTAGTAAATGAATAACTTCCTACTGAATTTGTCAAAACTTGAGTGCTTGTATTTAGGGTTTGATTATATAAAACTATAAAACTATTTGCTACACCTACATTTACATTTATAGTTCCCATGAAGTTCCTCCTTTATAATCTTTAATTATTTAATATCTTATTCAGTTATTCAATTAATTGCCACAATTGTTTACTATTTTAGAGCATATTCCACATTCCTTTTTATATTCTATATAATTTTATTTTTATCATTCCTTGAAAAAAGAGAGTACCAATTGGCACTCTCAACAATATTAAAATACTATCTTAATACTTTTCCTTAACATAAATATATCCAGATAAATTAGGTAAACAGTTCTCTAAATCACTTCTATTCCACCACTTAGAACGGAATCCACCACGTCCATCATAATTTTGTTCAGTAACTAATATACTATTTCCACTAACTTGTTCAACATAAGCAACATGTCCATAAGTTGTTCCTCTCCAAACAATAATAGAATCAGCCTTAGGACTCCAACCTGATTTATATCCCTTACCAGCAGCATTTAATGCCTTATTATCATTCCACCAAGTATATGCATGTCCTAAGAAATATCCACCAGGTAACTTAGTTCCTCTTTCAGAACTTCTTCCCCAAGCATAAGATGTACATTGATCTCCATATCCAGCTTGAGCAAAAGGATTATAAGGTGATTTATAATGATAACTATTTAAATCAGGACCAGTTTGCACTGGTGGTTTATTAAATGTTATATAAGCAGAACTTACATACCCATACCCATTACCATACTTTATTTTGTACCATCCAGTAAGGGTTTCTACAATTTCAACAGCAGTATTATCCTTAATATTACCTATAACTGCCCCTGAAGTACTTGCACTAGATCTAACATTTAATCCAAGCCCCTCAGTATTATAAACATATCCAATCTTCTTAGGCTCACTATAGCTTAAATATTCACTACTAACATATCCAAAATCACCAGCAAAATTAATTTTAGTCCAGCTACCATAAGTTGCTATAACCTCAACAGTAGCCCCCTCTTTAATTTTACCAACAATTGCTGAATTGGTAGTTGCCTGTGCTCTAACATTTAATTCAAGACCATCTGTATTAACAACATAAGCCTTTTTAATAGTTATAGGAGAATCATAAACATAATCTCTAGAAACCCATCCATATCCACTATTATATTTAATTTTATACCAAGCAGAATTAGAAACATCAACAATTTCAACCTTTGTACCATCATTTAATTTACCAAGAAGTGTACTTGATGAAGATGCAGTACTTCTAACATTTAGTCCAATCTTATTAGTGTATACATATCCATTTTTAACAATTTTCTCTCCTTCATAAATTATTTTATCCCCATCTAAAACATCACGAACTATTCCATTTGAAAGAGTTTTAGCAAGATTAATAGCCTCATCCTTTATATAAAGCCTATCCTTTAAAGTTGTGCCATCAAAAACTTCGTATCTTCCTCTCCAAATCTCAACATTTGAAAGGTTCATAACATAAGAATTCTTAAAATTCTTACCCTCTTTAATTGCATCCCCCTCATTCTTGTAACCATTTATAAAAATGTCCTTATCAGGAACATCTTGATAAAGAGCAAAATGACTAACCCAAACTCTATTACCACTATTATCATTTATAAAAGTATTTGTTAATTGAGCTCCAACAGTTTTACCCTCTTCAATAGAGCTATAATATCCAACTAAGTTATTGCCATCCCTTAGCTCCTCATATAAAGAATATAAAACACTAGATTCACCATTAAACACTCTTATTTTGTCAACTACAATATTATATTCAGTTGATGAAGGATTCTTTAATCCAACATTTTCAATTACCACCTCATGTTCTCCAAGAGGAAGATTATTAATAGAATATATACCCTTATTATTTATTACCTTTGCAGAATATAAATCAACAGTTGCAACATTTTTACCATCTATTGTAACACTCCCCTTACCAGATGTATTATCAACAGTTCCATTCCATTGGAAGCCAGTTCCATAGAACTTAAAGGTTAAAGTGCTACCTGAGTATCTAGCAATTTTAGCACCACCAGATGTATAATTACTTCCTGATAAAGGCTCCCATCCTAAGCTATACTTCAATCCACCGTGAGTTTCTTCAACATCACCACTTAGGGTTCTTTCCCCTAATCTTCTTGAAACACCAACAATATCATAAATATCAATAATGGAATCATCATTAACATCATACTTAAAATTAACATCATCATTACCTGAAATTCTTATATTGTATTTCTTTGAAACCTCAGCCAAATCTACAATATCAACAACTCCATTATTATCAAAATCCACACTTTTTACCACATTAGTAGTAGCATTTTCTGCACTAGCACTAATTGGAGCAAAAAAAGATATAACAGTAATAAAAATCAATATTAAACTTAATCCCTTATTCCTTTTCATTGAATCCCCCTAAATTAACTCTACCCTCTTTTAAATTATTGCTCTTTTGTAATTTTTCATAAACATCAGTATATTTATAATCTCTCTTATAATCACCATATACAAACATTTGCCACTCATCCCATCTTCTATTTCTAAGACCTAAAAGTGGTACCCCATTACCATTAATGTAAAGCTCCATTTCAATTCTTAGTGATTCATTTGTATAATTTCCACTAGCTAACATATTTATTACATCAGATGTTTCAAGACCATATACACCTAAGTTATATGCAAAGCTAACTAAAGCATCAAACTGCTGTTGATTAGCCTTTATATTTCTATTTTTTAATATTCTATTTGTACCATTTTGGAAGCTTTGTAAATCTTGAATTAAAAGCTCAGTTGCTTGTGCCTCTGTAATGCTTGTAAAGCTTTCTCCCGGTCTAATAGCATGTCCATATCCTATGGTCAAAACCCCAGCTGCACAATAATATGGCTCTGCTCTAAACCCTTCATATGCCTTAATAAAATTAATAAGCCCTGTAGAAATCTTATTATCGCTAGCACTTGAAAAAGTTATATAGTCCTTATGAACATATCCAAATCCACTTCCATACTTTATTTTGTGCCATGATGCATTAGAACTATCAACAACCTCAACCCTACTTCCATCCTTTAATGTCCCTAAAATTGAAAACCCAGTTCCAGCTCCACTTCTTACATTTAGATTATCTCCCCCTGAATTTACAAATCCAATTTTAGCAGGTGCCTCAAAAGATACATACTCCTTACTAACATAAGCAAAATCATCTTTATAAATAATCTTATGCCATGCTGGATTAGTAGAATTAACTATTTGAATTTCACTTCCATCCTGTATTTTTCCAAGTATTTCACTAGATGTACTTGGTGATTTTCTTGCATTTAATTCTAATCCATCAGCCTTTACATATGCTTTTTTTAGGGTTACTGGAGTATCTAGATTTATATATTCCTTAGATACATACCCTTCTATACCTCCGTATTTTATTTTATACCATGTACTATTTTCATATGGAAGAATATCAACTTTAGTTCCATCCTTTAAATTGGCTAAAATTGTACCCTGTGTACTTGGTGTACTTCTTACATTTAACCCATATCCAATTGTGTAAACATATCCTGGTTTTGTTTTAATTTCTTCTGGCCATATTTTATTTCCACCACTATCTTTAACAATAGCATTCCCAAATAAGGATGCTTGCTTAATTGCAATATCCTTTTCAAGATAAACCCCTTCATAAACTTCCTTACCACTTGAAGTATTATAAATTGAATATCCTGATATATTTGTACTTCCGTTTCTAACAACAATCTTATCAATGCTAATATTATTTCCAATTGATGCAGAATCGCTTCCCCCTGTGTTAATAATTCTTACCTGATGCACCCCTTCTTGTAACCCTGTTTGATTAAAATACATTCTATCTTGCATTTCAACATCTGCATAAAGACTTTTTAACCCAACCTGCTTACCATCAATATAAACACTTACTATTCCTCCAGTTCTTGAGTGCAATCCATAAAGTTCTAAGCTTGTCCCCCTAAATGAAAAGCTTGCCTCATCTTTAGCCCTAGTAGAAAATCTTATTTTTCCTCCACTATACCCTATAGATGAATCTTCCTTCCAATCTGTAGAATAATTAATATTCATATTGTCCTCTTGAATTATTCCACTTTCTAAACAAACAAATTGATTTAGATTTTTAGCAACAGAAACAATATCATAAATATCAATTATTTCATCCTTATTGACATCGCACTTTAACTCATACTCACTATCATTTTTCTTTAAATTATATTTTGTAGATACAATAGTTAAATCTTGAATGTCTACAACTCCATTTCCATTAATATCGTGTTGTATAGAATATTTGCTTATATCATTAGCTCTTACAGGAGTTTCACTAATAATTAAAGCTGCAATTATTAATAAGGATATTTTTTTATGCATATATTTTTTCCCCCCTTTTTTAATTATTGGAAATTGTTTACAGTAAGTATTATATTACTTTTGTTATTTATTGTAAATAAAAAAATGCTAAAAGTTGTAAACTTTTAGCATCTTAACTTTATTCATTATATACAGTGATTCTTAGCATCAAGTGGAATTTGTGAATTTTAACATTACACCATATGATACCCAGAAGAACTTATCTAGGCCCGTAGCAGTGCTTAGCTCCCACCTGCAAAGGTGGGAGAGTTAGCAATGGTAGCAATCAGATAAATGGATTATAGAACCTACCTCCATTTACATAAACCATAATAATTGATATAACCAAAATAGTTGAAATAATAAATATTCCTATATAATCTTTAGAAGTAAACTCTCTTCCATTAAACCAAGTTCTCTTCTCTTTTCTTCCAAACCCTCTAAGCTCCATTGCACAACTAATCCCATCTATTTTATCCAAACTTGAAAAAATTAGTGGCATAATAATAGCAGCAGAGTTTTTTATTCTTTTAAATAAAGAAACCTTTTTTGACATATCAATGCCTCTAGCTTGTTGCGCATAAGAAATATCAAAATACTCCCTTTGTATATCAGGAATGTATCTTAAAGCAATAGATACAGAATAGGCAACCCTATAGCTTACTCCAATTTTATTTAAAGAAGCTGCAAACTCACTAGGCTCAGTAGCTACCATAAATAAAAGTGCCATTGGAATTACAGAAAAATACTTAAGGGTTACATTAAACTGATAAAATAATTGTTCTAATGTTATAGAATATGGTCCAAACAGTTTAACAACCTCATGTCTACTTCCATAAATTAATTCTCCCTGATTTGGAGCAAATAAAAATATTAATATATTATTAAGCAATAGGAAAAATAATATAAAATACACTATAAATGATATATCGCTAAATTTAACCTTAGATATTTTAAACACAACTAAAGAAACTACAAACATTAATAATAAAACTCTAGTGTCATATGTAATCATTGAAGCTATTGCCCAAAGTAAAAAACAAATAAGCTTTGTAGCTCCAGTTAGTTTATGTATAGGAGAATCTACCTTAATATAAGATAACATTGTATTCATTAAGCTCTTGCCCTCCTATCAAAATCAATAAATTTCTTAACAAACCCTAAAGGATTTTCTATTTTACATCTTATAGCTAATTGGTATAATGATGTTTCCTTTAAATTTGCTTTTAAAATTAGCTCTTCATTAGTTAATATTTCTGATGGAGTTCCAATTCCTTGTATTTTCCCATCTGCTAAAACTATAGTTCTATTTGTGTATTCAAGCATTAAATGCATATCATGAGTTACCATAATTATAGTAATCCCTTTTTTGTTAAGTTCTTTTAAAAACTCCATAATTTCATTATAATGCTTAAAGTCCTGCCCTGCTGTTGGTTCATCTAATATAATAACCTCAGGATTTAAAACTAAAATAGAAGCAATAGTAACTCTTTTTCTTTGTCCATAACTTAAAGCTGATATTGGCCAGTTTCTATAAGGATATAGCCCACATATTTTTAATGTTTTATAAACCTTATCCTTAATTTCTTCCTCAGAAACCCCTCTAACTCTAAGACCTAAAGCCACCTCATCAAATATCATAGTTTTTGATATCATTTGATTTGGATTTTGCATAACAAAACCTATTTTTTCTGCTCTCTCCTTAATAGTTAGTCCCTTCATACTTTTCCCATTATATAAAATGTCCCCACTATTTGGAGAGTAGAATCCACAAATTAGCTTTGAAAGGGTTGATTTACCTGCACCGTTTTTACCAACAATACTAACCATTTCACCCTTATTAATCTTAAAGGTAACATCATTTAGGTTTAAATTTTCTTTAGAATATCCAAAAATAACATTTTTAAATTCTAATCCATCTTCAGTACATTCTTCATTAACTGTTTCAATGTTACTCTCATCCCATTTCTTTAGCTTATCTTTAAAGTCACTAATTTTTATGGTATTTATGCTACTTGGTTCGCATGCTTTAGTAATTTCACAACCAGCATATTTTAATGCACTAATATAAAGAGGTTCTCTTATTCCACATTCTTTTAAAACCTCTGTAGATAATACCTCATCAGGGGTTCCATCCATAACTATTTCACCCTCATTAATTAAAATGATTCTATCTACATTTCTATGTAAAACTTCTTCTAATCTATGTTCGATTATTATAATTGTTTTATTCTCAGTGTTTTGTATTTCATCAATAAGCTCCATTGAATTCTTTCCACTCATTGGATCAAGACTTGCTAAAGGCTCATCAAATAATAGAATATTAACATCATCAACTATTGTTCCAGCTAAGGTAACCCTTTGTTTTTGCCCTCCTGATAATGCATGTGGAGGAGTTTTTAAATGTGAGTTAATATCAACAATTTTAGAAACCCTTGAAACTATTTTCTCCATTTCTTCCTTTGGAACACAATTATTTTCAAGCTTAAAAGCAATATCCTCTGAAACAGTTAGCCCAATAAATTGTGAATCTGGGTCTTGTAGTACTGTTCCAACCATATTAGAAATTTCAAAAACACTTAAATCCCTAGTTTCCTTACCATTTATCTTAAGAGAGCCTTTAATATCACCCTCATAAGAAAATGGTATAAGTCCATTTATTGCATGGGCTAAAGTACTTTTCCCTGAACCTGATGGCCCAACTATTAATACCTTTTCCCCTTCATAAATAGTTAAATTTATATTCTTTAAAGTAGGACTTTCCTGCACCATGTAATGCACTGAAAAATCCTTAAATTCAATTACTGGCTTTTTCATAATTAATCCTCTCTAGTACTCTTTTCTTAAGCTACCTCTTTGTATTTTTGTTTTAGCGTAGTTTGATAATAATAAAGTTCCTAAAACACCAACTGTAACCATGTTAGATATTCCTCCAATTGCTCCTTGAAGAAAGACCTTAGACGCTGGTTCCGCATAAATCAAAATATCAAGGGATGGGGCAATTATAAACCAAGCCACTACATTTCCTATAATCTGAATTATATTAAATACTATCTTTTCTTTTCTTCCAAAAATCCCTTGGTTTATCTTAAGTTTTCTACATCCAACTCCAATTATTCCTCCAACAACTGCCGAAGCTAAAACCCAACTTATCCATGGAGAACCAAAAAAAACTATATCCTTTAATCCATGACCAATAAGTCCTATTAAAAACCCTGTTGTTGGTCCAAATAATATTGCCATAAGGGCTAAAAAAGCATAAGCTGTTTCAATGTTAGTGTTTGGAATACCTGACGGAATAGAACCAAATCTTCCAAGCAGCATAAAAACAGCTCCTCCAATACCTATAGCAACAATGCTCCTAATTGACATTGTATATTTTCTTCTCATTTATTTCATTCCTTTTCATATGTTTGATCTTTTTAAAGTAAGAGTGAATAGTTAATAGTGAATAGTTTTGGTTGAAATCCCTTAGGGATTTCTTTAAATTCTAGGAAACTCATCCGAGTTTTATCCACCACTCTTCTCTCTTCTCTTTTATCTTTTCTCTCTTACCTAATATAATATCAATTACTATAAAAGTCAATAATTCTATTATCTTTACACCTTAATGCATAAGCTCCTTAATCTCTATCTTTGGATGCTTATATCTCTCCTTATTTATAGTCTTTTTACCAATATTTATAGCTTTCTGTGGACAAAGATTTATACAAGACATACAATCCGTACATTTCCCTTTAAAGGTAACTACTCCTTCTTCAATTTCAATATTATTTACAGGGCAAACCCTCTTACATATTCCACAACTTGTGCAATTAGAGTTTATATTAAAAGACTTATCCTTATTTTTATAATAATCCTTCCATATCTTATACATTAACAATTGAGATGAATTTCCCCTTGAGGTATCTCCACAATCCTTATTTTTAATTCCTTCAATAACATCTAAAATTATTATTTCATTTTTAGCCACAGCTTCCTCTGCCCTTTCTAATGAAGCATTTCTCCCAGCCCTAATATAATTTGATATATACTTTATTATAAAAGCACTATCTACCTTTCTATTTAATAGCTTCTCAATGTGGGTAAAGCTAAGCTTAGCTCCCCCTCCACCTGAAACCCCAACTGCATAAACATAGCTTTCCTTATTAACATTAAGCTTTGATAAAAATTCCTCCATTACAATAGGAACAGAACCTAAGTGGATAGGATACACAAAGCCCACATCTTCATTTATATTAAAACTCCCCTTATAATTTACTATTGAAATTAACTCTGAACCCATAAAGCTTTCTTTAATTCTCTTTGCTACATATAAAGAATTTCCTGTTGATGAAAAATAAAATATCTTCATAATTCTCTCCCTTTTTATGATATTTAATACTTCTAATACTCCACCTATACACCTAAATCATAAGAATGATTTAATATTTGTACACTAAAAAGTGGTTAACATACGTTAACCACTTTCAACTTATATATATTATTCCATCATTTTTAAAGCTTGAGCTAGAGCACCTGCTCCATCCATTTTCCCGTAGATTCTCATATCGATAACTTCTACTGGAACTTCCATTGTTCTTGCAACTTCAGCCTTCATAAATCTAACTTGTGGCCCAAGTAGGATAACGTCACAGTTTCCCTTTTCTGAAGTGTAGATCCCTGTACCAACAGCCCAGATCTTAGCTTCAACACCTTGCTCTTCAGCTGCCTTTTGCATTTTTGTAACTAATAATGATGTAGACATTCCTGCACTACAAACTAACATAATATTTTTCATGATTATTCCCTCCATCAAAGTAAGTTTATTGTTTTGATACCCTTTACATACATTATATAACATTCTGTAATAATTTCAAGTGTTTTTGAAAAGTTTTTTTATTTATTTTTATATAATAAAAATATTTAAAATAATTCACACTATTTATACTATTATATCTTTCTTAAATATATACCTTTTAAATTTAAAATTTTTAATTTAAAAAACATTTACATAAAGGATTACAATCAATTCTAATATAATTAATACGTAAATTCAACGTAAAATATTCATATTTAAGGTAAATTTAATTATTAACTTGGTTTTAAAATAATATTAATACACTTTTTCAAAAAAATTATTAATAATTTATTGAAAAATGTATTTTGTATTAACAGTTTGTTAATACATCATTATATATACTTATTTTTTACTTTATGATTATGATTTCATATTATAAAATTATAAAGTAAACTTACATTGTGTTAGATTTCTACTATGTTATAATGTTCATCTATATAATTGTTTCAATAAAAGGAGAATTTATGAAAACTAAAAATCAAAAAAACTTATTAGTTGAAACTTTAGGGACAAACTATGAAATACTTTTAAATACAATTCCCCATGCTGCATGGATAACGGATATTAATCATAGATATATTTATGTTAACAAAGCACTATGCTATTTGACTAAAACAAGTAAACAAGAGATTTTAAATAATACCCATAAGAATATTTTCGGAGAAACACCTGGGGATATATGTATGAAAAGTGATAAAATTGTTTTAGAAACAAAAAAAACTAAAGCATTTATAGAAGAATTAACTTTAGATGGTGTTAAAAAAAAATATAAAATTGTGAAAACTCCTATTTTAAATAATGAAAATGCATCAATTGCAATTGTTTCAGTTATTAAAGATATTTACACTCTTGAAACAAAAGAAGCTCAATTGAATTATCTAATGGAAAATATACCTTTTAGAATTTGGATAAGTGATACCACAGGCAATATAATTACTACTAACAAAGCTCTTTCTGATTCATTAAATCTTAAAACTAATGAATTAGTTGGGAAAAATTTATCTAATATTTATAGTGATTTATTGTCAAAAGAAATTCATAATGAAAATGAATTAATTAGAAAAAGTCGAAAACCACTTAAAATTCTTAAATCAAGTTATGAAAATAATCAGCTTAAGCATTTTGAAATACATAAATCACCAATACTTGATACATCATCTAACCTTATAGGCATTATTGGTACAATTATTGATATTACAGAAACTACAAATGTAAAAAAAGAACTAGAGAAACGTTCTTATCTTGATTTTCAAACTGGATTGTATAATAGACGTGCCTTATACTCAAGATTAAATGAAAATAATTTTTCAAAACAATTAACCACTATAATTATAGATATAGATAACTTTAAATTTATTAATGATATTCATGGGCATGATGTTGGTGATGAAGTTATTCTTGCAGTTTCTGATGTATTAAAAGAATTGTTCATTCCAGAAACTATATTCAGATATGGTGGAGACGAATTTATGATTTTTTCACCAAATTTCAATACAAAAGTAGAGATATCAACTTTATGTACCTCATTAGTTAACAGCATAGGAAATCATCCATTAAACAAAAAACTTCACTGTCCAATTAGTGTTAGTATAGGAATTTCTATGTGTCAATGTAAATACTCTAATGAAAGTGATCACAAAAAAGAATGTTCTCTTTTAAAGAGAGCTGATATTGCACTTTATAAAGCTAAAAATTCTGGTAAAAATCAATTTAAATTTTATGATTTAAACTATGAAGAAGAATTTAATAGAGCATTAAATATTGAGGTTGCATTAAAAAACTCAATTAATAATGATGATATTTATCTTTGTTACCAACCACAATACACAAAGGATAAAAAGTTAGTTGGTTTTGAAGCATTAATTAGATGGAATAATCCAACTCTTAATTCAATCTCTATTATTGATGCTATAGCTGTTCTTGAAAAAACAAAATTAATACTTCCTATTGGTGAGTATGTTATGAGAAAATCATTCGAATATTCAAATAGAATAAATAAAATATCTAAGGAAAAACTAATTGTTTCAGTTAATATTTCTCCTGTTCAAATAATGGATAGTAACTTTGTTTCTACAGTTGAAAATTTAATTAAGGAAACTGGTGTAGATACAAGTACTATTTGCTTTGAAATTACAGAAACATCACTGTTAGAAAATATTGATGATAATTTAGAAAAAATTAATAAAATAAAGAATTTTGGAGTTAGTCTTTCAATTGATGATTTTGGGGTTGGATATTGTTCTTTAAGCTATTTTTTAAAGTTACCTATCAATGAGCTAAAGCTTGATAAAACTTTTATTGATGAAATAACAACTTCTAAAAGCCACAATACTATAATAACTCTTATAATAAATGCTGCAAAGTCACTTAATATTAAAACTGTGGCTGAAGGGGTTGAAACTAAGGAACAGTTATTAATATTAGATAAACTTGGTGTTGATTTTATTCAAGGATATTTATTCTCAAAACCTTTAAAAGAAGAAGATACTCTTAAACTTATTTAGATGCATTTTAATGCATCTTTTTTTCTTATGAATTTTTATTTAAACGAATCAGTAAATAACTGAGTCATAATAATAATTTGAAGTTATTCACTCTAAAGAATAAAATTAGAATATTTATAAATTGTCATAAAACTTATTGAATTGTTATTATTTTGTCAATTAAATCTAAAACTCCCTCCTATATAATTTAATTATTGGAAAGATTTTTAAATAATTAAATAAAAACCTTTACTTTATAATTATTATAAAACACTTTATAATTTGAAATACTATACCGTATACATAATTTAAAATCGAAGGAGAAAATTTAATGAAAAACCAGACAAAATTAAAAACATTTTTAATAGAAACCATTGGACTTATAGCTGGTTGTCTTATAACAAGTATTGGAATTAATATGTTCCTTAAGCCATTTACAATAGCTCCTGGAGGACTAAGTGGACTTTCCCTAGTTATAAATAAATTAACAGGTCTTTCAGTTTCACTTATAATGTTGGTACTTGGAATTCCTCTTATTATTTTTTCTATAAAAATATTAGGAAAAAAGGATGCATTAAAAACCCTAATAGGAATGTTAATTTTATCTTTTTGTTTAGAAATCACTTCCCCACTATCAAATTTTAATGCCACCTCCGATGTATTACTATCAGCAATTTCAGGTGCATTACTATTTGGAGTTGGACTTGGAATAATTTTTAGTATTGATGCCTCAACTGGGGGTACAGATTTAATAGCTTTAATGCTTCATAAGATAATGCCAAATGTTCCCCTTACTAAGTTTATGCTTATGTTAGATGGAATGGTTGTTATTTCAGCTGGAATAGCTAATAAAAATCTTGAAACTGCCCTATACTCTGGTGGTGCTTTATTTATTATAAGTAAGGTTGTTGATGGAATTATTTCAGGATTTGATTATTCAAAGTCATTTATTATAATTTCTGACAAACCTGTTGAACTTAAAAATGAAATAATGGAAGAATTACATCGTGGTGCTACCTTCCTATGTGGTAAAGGTGGATATACAGAAAAGCAAAAGGATATTTTACTTATTGTTATTCCTAAAAAACAAGAAGTACATTTAAAAAAAGTTATAAAAGCAGTTGATCCAAATGCATTTATAATAATATCAGAAGCCTACGAGGTTCTTGGAGAGGGCTTTAAAGCATCTTAAAAGGGAGGTATAATTTTCACCTTCCTTTTTATTATTATTTTTTTTACTAATTTATTAAAAATAATATTATTTTTTTAAACTTTTACCAATGCTTACATTTATATTTACAGTTTTTACAATATAATTATTAACTAACTGTTATCCTATTAATTTGTTATATTATATCCAATATAGTTTTTATTTGACAAATCATTTATAATATTGTAAATTATATGAAGAACAAATGAAAGGGAAGAAATTTATGAGTAATGAGCTAATCAGAATAAAAAACAAACTAATATCATTGCTTGAAATACTTTATCTAAAAAACGGGTTAACAGAAGAAGTATTAAGACTAAGCCAACTAGTTGATATTATCATTGTCAAAGAACAAAGCTACAAGCTAGGGATTTGTAGTTAAAATATAGGTTTAGGAAAAAAAGAAGTGGCATTCCACTTCTTTTTTTTTGTATTATATTAATTTGTTAATAAACTTTTCTAGCCTATTTAAGGACTCACACAACTCCTCATCACTATAACAATAACTTATTCTCATGTAACCCTCTCCAAGGTTTCCAAAGGCGCTTCCTGGTACACAGGCAACCCCTCCTTCATATAGAAGCTTTGTACAAAACTCCATTGAGGACATATTAAACTTTTCTATAGATGGGAATAAATAAAATGCCCCTTTAGCCTCAGCAGTTTCAAGTCCCATTTCTCTTAACCTTTTTAAAACATATTCCTTACGCTTTTTAAAAACATCTTTCATTGTAACTAAATCCTCTAAAGCCTCATCAAAACCATAATACATTCCCCATTGGACTATGGAAGTAGCACAACTAACCCCATATTGATGAACCTTCATGGCTTCACTCATAATCTTTTCATTACATGCAAAGTATCCAAGTCTTAATCCTGTTGAGGAGAACATCTTAGAAAATCCACCTACAAAAACTATATTATCCTTTATCTCCTCACATTGAGCAACTGAATAATAATCATCAAAAATAATTGAAGAATACATTTCATCTGTTACAACAATTATGTTCTCCTCTTTAATAAGCTTAACTAAATCATCTCTTTCTTCTTTACCAAGTATTGCTCCAGTAGGATTAGATGGAAAAGACAGTATTAAAACCTTAGCTCCACTTAATATAATCCCTTTTCTTATCTCCTCAATATTAATAGTAAAATCTTCATTTAACCCATAGTTTACAATATTACCACCAATAATTTTAACAATACTCTCATAGGCTGGATAAGCTGGAGATGGTATTAAAACGCTCTCCCCTTCATTAACTAAAGCAGTTAATAAAACATATAATCCTTCACTTCCCCCTACTGTTAAACATATGTCAGAGGATTTATAGTTAATTCCAAATCCCCCTAAATAGGAAGCTATCTTTTCTCTAAGCTCTACAATTCCATTATTAGAAGTGTAGGTTGTTTTATCCTCATTTATAGCTCTAATCATTCCCTCCTTAATACTCTTTGGAGTTTTAAAGTCAGGCTGTCCTAAGGTTAGTGACAAAGCCCCTTTTGCACTAGGCACCATATTAAAAAACTTTCTTATTCCTGATATCTCAACATCTAATACCCTATTGTTCATTAGTACTCAATCCCCTTTCTAGCTCCAACACCCTTTTCAAAATAATGCTTTATTGGCTTCATTTCAGTTACCAAATCTGCTATTTCTAATACATCCTCTGGTACATCTCTACCAGTTAAAATAATCTCCATTTTTTCAGGCTTCTTTTTAAGAAGCTCACAAACCTCCTGTGAGGTTAAAAATTTATTATATAAAACTCCCATAATTTCATCTAAAATTAAAACATCACAGGAATTATTACGAATAATATCCTCAGCAAAACTAAAAGCTTCTCTAATTTCTCCCTTAAGCTCCATTTTCTCATCTTCAGATAAAGTCCAAACAAATCCACGTCTTTTTTCAAATCTATATATTTTAAAGTTATCGCTTAATTTTTGTATAGAATTTAACTCCCCTGTTTCACCTGACTTCAAAAATTGAATCATTTTAACAGTTAATCCATTTCCACAAGCTCTAAACCCTTGCCCTAATGCACAGGTAGTTTTCCCCTTTCCATTACCAGTATAAACCTGAATATATCCTTTTTCTAATTCCATATTATTCATCCTTTCTTTTAGCTTATTTTACCTTATACCATGAAAATTTTCAAACAATTAAATTAATCTTTCCTTTAGTCTTTCAAAAATCAGTAATTTTTATTATAATAAGATTATTGTAATATTTTATATTTGAAAGGATGATACTATGGAATACAATTTTACAGATCCATATGAAATCGCAAGATTCATAAAGGAAGCAAAGAAGGCTACACCAGTTAAAGTTTATGTTAACGGTGATTTAAGAGAGGCAAATCTTGATAATATCGAATGGTATGGAAGCAATAACTTCTATATTTTAATTGGTGAATCAGATTTACTATCACAAATTATTTTAGATAATAAACATTTAATAAAACATTTTAGACTAGAAAATGATAGAAGAAACTCTGCAGTACCTATGCTAAATCTTTTAGATGTAGATGCAAGAATTGAGCCAGGTGCAATTATTAGAGATAGAGTTTCAATCGGTAAAAATGCTGTTATAATGATGGGTGCTGTTATAAACATAGGAGCTGAAATTGGTGATGGGACAATGGTTGATATGAATGCTGTTGTTGGAGCTCGTGGAAAGCTTGGAAACAGAGTACACTTAGGTGCTGGAGCTGTTGTTGCTGGAGTTTTAGAACCACCATCAAAGGAGCCTTGTACAATTGGTGATGATGTTATGATAGGAGCTAACGCTGTAATTTTAGAAGGTGTTAAAATTGGTGCAGGTTCAGTTGTAGCTGCAGGTTCAGTTGTAGTTTCTGATGTACCAGAAGGGGTTGTTGTTGCAGGATCACCAGCAAAAATAGTTAAATCAGTTGATGATAAGACAAAAGGAAAAACTCAACTAGTTGATGATTTAAGAAAGTAATAACTAAAAAAATAAATACATAAGGAGGTGGATGTCCACCTCCTTAATTTATTTAAGGTATTTTTTATACAATACCTTCTTCATTATTTTCTACATTTTCTTCAATTTCTTCTTCTTTAGGAACTCTTTCCATTTTAGAAATTGAAACTTCATAAGCTACCTTTTTAACTGTTTCAGTTTCAGATACCTTCTTTTGATATTCTCTACTTTGTAATCTTCCCCAAACTCTTATGTTGTCACCTACGCTTAATGTTTGACAGAATCTTGAATTTCTTCCCCAAGCAATTGTTGGAATATAATCAGATTTATTATAAGCTCTATTAACAGCTAATAACACATCAGCAATTTCTCTTCCAAATGGAGTCGTTCTATAAACTGGCTCCTTGCAAATGAATCCATCTAAGTAGATTTCATTAGGATTCTTTGTTCTTTCTTCACAAGGTTCAATGTTTCTTGCAAATACAGTTAAGATTAATTTATTGCTTCCATCCATGAACTTATTGTAAGATCTTAATTGACCTTCAACGATTACTTCGTTTCCAATAGTAAGTTCTATGTTGTGAATTAATCTTTCAGAAACTGTTATACTTAAAACATCAACTGAATCACTTAATCTCATTACTTCTAAGTCAAATGTATAGAAACCCTCCCCATACATTTCATGGCTAAACTCTAAACCTGATAATACTTTACCTTCAAGGTAAATTTTGTTATTTAATAATACGTTATCCATTTGTAACCCCTCTTTCCCTTTGTGATATATTTTTTCTAAATGGTAAATTATACCCCCACAGTATATTTCCATTATAATACAGAATTAATACTCATTTCAATAATTAATTTAAATTATTTTTGAAATTGTTTTCCATCCCCATCAATAGAGTAATTATTTTTAATAATCATCTCCCCAACTTTCTTAAAATTATAACCCTTTTCTTTAAGTTCACTTATTATTCTATCTAGATTATAAGGTGTATGTTTTGCATTGTTATGGAAAAGTAAAATTGACCCTGGCTCCACTTTTTTCATAACTCTTTTGTATTCAATATCACGTCCATCCTGTCTCCAATCAACAGAATCAACATTCCAATGTATACATTCATACCCAAGACTTCTAACATATTTTAATGTATCCTCATTGCAGGCACCACTTGGAAATCTAAATAAATTAGGTTTTATTCCTATGCTACTTTCTATTATCCTATCTGTCTTTTCTAGTTCATCTTTAATTCTATCCTTTGATATCTTTGTGAAATTGGGATGAATATAACTGTGATTCCCGATCTCATGCCCCCTCTCGTTTATCTCTTTTAAGAGAACAGTGTTTTGCTCTGTATAGTTTACCCATCCTCCCATTATGAAGAATGTACCTTTTACATTATATTTATCAAGTATATTTAATATGCTAGGTAATTCATCTTTTTCTGCCCAATTTATATCAAATGTTAGAGAAATATCATTCTCCTCAGTTTTTACAGAATAAATTGGCATCTCTTTTTTCCCCTCTGCACTTGAATGTACGCTTCCAACACTTAAAAATATGCAAATACTAATAAATATAGTTATTATTTTTTTATTTATTTTCATAATATCAATCTCCTTTCAACCCTTAGTTTATCCAAAGTTCCTTATTTTAATATATTAAAATTGGTTGTTAAAATTTTATCTCTTTAATTTATTCTCTTCACTAATGAGATTTTTATGTTATAATAGAAATAAATTTAAAATAAATAACTCAATAATTGGAGGAGAAAAATGTTTGAAACTTCAAGTGAATTAGCAGAAAATAAATTACTTTTATTATATATATTAGAAACTTTGAAAAGACCCATTTCTAATTCTCAATTAACAGATATTATTTTAGAAAACAACCTAATTAACTATTTCACACTTCAACAATATGTTAGTGAACTAGAAGGGTCTGATTTCATAAAATATGAAGATATAGATGAAAAAAAATTATTAACAATAACACCAAAGGGAAATAATGTTTTATCTTTCTTTAAAGATAGAATCTCTTCATCTAAAATGGCAATAATAGATAACCACATTAAAGAGAAATTAGATGCAATAAAAAAGGAGCTTACACTTTATAGCGATTACACTCTAAACAAGGATGATTCCTTCTTAGTTCATGTAAAAGCCATTGAAAATGATACTCCTTTAATAGATTTGAAACTTAATTTACCAACAAAAAAACAAGCACAATTCTTATGCTCTAAGTGGAAAGAAGATCCATCAGAAATATATACAAATATACTAAGTCTTTTATTTAAAGATTTTGAATAGCCCATTCCATTGAATGGGTTTCTTTATACCACTACTCAATTATGATAAATCCATTAGTATCATGGCATTTGGTTCCTTTGATACTGAAATAGCTTTAACAATTGCTTCTTGCATATTAACTACCATAACACTATTATTATAATAATCAGCTACAAAAATATTTTCCTTATATACCTGAATACCCTTTGGCATCCCTCCTAAATATATCCTCTTGACCTCTTTAAACCCTTTAATATCAATGACACTAATTGTACCATCTTCAAAATTAGATACATAAAGATACCTTCCCTTTTCACACATATCTAAAGGACCTTTACCTACCATAACTCTTCCTAAAATATTATTATCCTTAGTTGAAACAGCAATAACATTCCCATTATCATTCTCCCCTAAATAGCTCTCGCAAACAAAAATAACATCATTTTTATATGAGTATAAAATTTTTGTTGGTAATTTTTTTGTTTCTATAGTGCCAATTTTCTTCTTTTCTTCAATATTAACTACTGAAATATTATCCTGTTGCATGTTTGTTACATAAGCTATTTTCTTCCCCCTATTTATTGTAATACTATAGGGAAATTCTCCAAGGAGCACTTCAAAGTCTATTTTGGCATTTTTTTTATTAAAGCCTATTAGCGAATTGCTTTCACCACAAGTTACAAGAAAATAATCTTCAAAAACCTTAACATCATTTGAGTATGCACCTATATAATGTGTTTCTTCAATTAATTTTCCTGCTTCTAAATTAACTATTGATATAGAATTATCATAATTATTGGCTACAACAATCCTCCCATCATATTTATCAATTCCACAGGGTCCCACATCATTTTCATTAAGTTTTAAGTTTATCTTTTGAGTTTTTAAAGTATAGGGATTTAGAATCGTTATATTATCTGAAGCTGTATTTGTAAGAATTAAGTATTTCATAACTCATCCCTCCTAGGAAATTATTGCTACTTTATCATATGCAGATTTAGGATTTATGACATTAAATGAGGTTTTTTACAAACAATTTTCAACACTGTTGATTCTTCTCTAGAAAATTTGATTAAATTATTGTATACTTATCTTTGCGAAATAAAAAAGAAGTGGGGATGAAGTATGTTTAGTTACAAAACAAAAGGTGTGTGTTCACAACAAATTAATTTAGATGTGGAAAATGACGTTATAAATAGTGTTGAATTTGTTAAGGGATGTCCTGGAAACCTTT
The DNA here is from genome assembly GCA_051653165.1 of Clostridium sp. GTDB lineage: Bacteria > Bacillota > Clostridia > Clostridiales > Clostridiaceae > Clostridium. Next base: position 22,996 of record JBOFVP010000068.1, on the reverse strand, counting down.
TTGGTATAGCAATGCTAGTTAAAGGTATGAAGGTTGATGAAGCTATTGAAAAACTTAAGGGAATTAAGTGTGGAATGAAAGATACATCATGTCCAGATCAATTAGCTTTAGCTTTAATAGACTATAAAGCTGGTAATTAGTCCATCTTTAAGAAAAAAAGTAGTGTTTCTATTTATTAGAACACTACTTTCTTGCATAATAACTCATATTATTATCTCTATGTATACAAATAGAATATTCATATATCCTTCCATTAGTTAAAAAGCCTACATTTTCAATTAAAAGAGTAACTGTTCCTTTCTCTAATTCTAAGAGCTTAGAATTTTCTTCATCTAACTGTATTCCCTTAATTGTTTTAATGCCATGAGAAATAATAAAATCATCCTTTTCTTCAATATAATTTAAAATACTTCCTAGACATCTATTTAAGTTTAAATCATCAAAAAGCTTATAAGGCATAAATGTATTCTCTAAATGATGAGGAACTCCATTAATTTCCCTAACTCTTTTTATAAACCAAACCTCTTCCCCCTCTTTAAGCTTCAATTTCTTTGAAACTTCACAAGGTGGAATAATTTTTTCTAGACTTAAAACCTTTGTATTAATCTCTTGAGGTATGTATAGATCATAAAGAGAACCTAAACTTAGTCCATAGTCCTTTAAGTTTTCATTAACAAAGGTTGGACCCTTATGTTCTTTTCTTAAATACCCTTTTTCTATTAATAAATCAATAGATTTTCTAATAGTATGTCTATTACACTCATACTTCTCAGAAAGTTGAGCCTCTGAAGGAATTTTACTTCCTTTAAGTAATACCCCATTATTAATATCTTCTATAATTTCATAAACAATTTCTTTATAAGTCACAACAATTCCCCCAATTAAAAGGGGAGGCAATGCCACCCCTTAATAAATTATGCTAAATCTAAAGCAATTTCCATCATTGTAGTGAAAGAAGTTTCTCTCTCCTCTGGAGTTGTTTCTTCTCCCTTAAATATATGGTCTGAAATAGTTAAAATTGATAATGCTTCCACTCCATGCTTTGCACATACTGTATAAAGCTCTGCACTTTCCATTTCAACAGCTAAGCATCCATAGTCAGCCCATAATTTTATTGAAACTCCTGTATCATCATAAAAAAGATCTGATGATAGAATATTACCAACCTTTATGTTTGCTCCCTTATCTTTTCCAAGATTATATGCCTTATATAATAAGTCAAAGTTTGCTGTTGGAGCATAGTCCATTCCTTGGAATCTTCTTTTATTAATTCCTGAATTTGTTGATGCACTTTGTGCTAAAACAATATCACGAACATTAACGTCATCATTTAAAGAACCAGCAGACCCAATTCTTATAAGTCTTTTTGCTCCATAAAATCTAATTAATTCATTAACATAAATTGAATGTGAAGGCAATCCCATACCTGTTCCTTGAACTGATACCTTTTTACCCTTATATGTTCCAGTATATCCATACATTCCTCTAACTGTATTGTAACATACTGCATCTTCTAAGTAGTTTTCTGCAATAAATTTTGCTCTCATTGGGTCCCCAGGTAATAGCACTGTTTCAGCAATTGCTCCCTCTTGAGCCATTATGTGTAAATGTGTAGCCATTTTAGATTCCTCCTAAAAAATATTGTATACGCTTAGATTATAACATACCACTTTTTGAAAATGAATACAAAACTTATATATTTATCTCACCTTTAATCCAAAGCTTCATATAGTATAAGTATAAGCCATAGATCTCCTGTCTTTTTACTCACACAATAAAACTTTATACCCTTAAGGTTTTATTGTGTGTTCTATTTATTGCCATATTTATCATAAAGGGTTAAAATTAAGGTATTAAACTTATAGAATTTGGAGGTTACTATGAAAATTTCAAAAGCACTTTTTATTGTGGCTGGCGTTAGCGCTGCTTTAATTTCAGTAATTGGCTGTACCAATAAATTATCAGATGAGGAAAATCAACTTAATAAAATCAAGGTTTACTTAAGTGAAATATGTTCTCCTGTAAAAATTTCAATGACCACTCCTGATACAATAGATGAGTACATAGAATTAACACCACAATTTGATTTTTTAGTTAAATTAGGTGAGCCTACACTAAACTTTTTCATAAATGAGTATAAGGAAAATCCAGGAGATGCTAATAGACAATATGTTATGGCATATATCTGCTCTAAAATATTAAAGGAAGATCCATCTACTAGAACTTGGACAACAGGTAAAGAATGGTTTGAAAGCCATAAGTAAATATTATAGGGGATTATAGAAAAAGCTATAATCCCCTATTATTAATCTATGTTTAATCTATCCTTTGCACTCTCTATCATTCTATCTAACTCTAATCTTGCTTCATGAGGAACTCTACCAATATCTTTTAATCCCTTAATAACCTCATCCTTAGCTAAAGTACCATAATCCTTTGTTTTTTCTGCAAAGGATGCACCATACTCATCCATAGATGCAATTGACTTATCAATAGATGTCATTACATCATTATACACTTTATCAACCTCAGCATTACCCTTCTTATAATTATCTTGAATATCCTTTTTAAAAGACTCTAAGTTAGCCCTATCCTTAGTGTAAAAATCATTATACCCAACTACAAACTCATTATAAGTTCCATTATAAGTGAAGTCATCATCATAAACATCATATATGTCATATCCCTTATCAACCTTATTACTGTCAAAATAGTAATCATATCTTCCAATTACATATTTCTCATACTCATCCTTTGACATATTTTGCGTTTGATTTTGCTGAGTATTATTTTTACCACTATCATTTACTACCTTATCACTACATCCAACTAATCCAATAGTTGCAACAGTCATAATACTTAAAACTAATATCTTTATCCTTTTATTCATAAATAATTCCTCCTTAATCTTTGATATTAGTTTGCATTATTTTCATATATATATACCTAATAAAATATAAAGCTAGAAAGTTAATTTAATATTCTATATAATAAGATTAATGCTACATAACAAAAGGAGATTTTAATGAATAAAGGATTTAATATAGAAGAATTTTTATCAAAATATCCACACACAAATGAAATAATATCAGATAATAACATAAAAGTTAAGGAACTATCCAAAATACATAAGGATTATAAAACACTATGTGATTCCTACCAAAAACAAGCAGACTTTATTGCAAACATACTTCGTTCTCAAAAAGCTGTCCATACTGTAAAATCCAGAGTAAAAGAACCTTCAAGATTAATTGAAAAAGTAATTAGAAAAACAGAAAATAGAAAATCCATATACGGAGATGATTTTCAATTTTCAGTTGATAATTATAAAAATGAGATTAATGACCTAATAGGAATTAGAGTTATACATATCTTTAAGGAGCAATGGCGAGATATTCATGAATTCATTGTTAATACTTGGAATGTAATAGAAATTTCAGCTAATGTCCGTGATGGTGATAATGTAGAAGTCTTCAAAAACCTAAATATTGATGTTATCTCAAGAAGTTCAGGATATCGTTCTGTTCATTACCTTGTTGAATTTTATCCAACTAGTCAAAAGGTAATTGCTGAAATTCAAGTAAGAACAATATTTGAAGAAGGGTATGGAGAAATTGACCATAGCTTAAGATATTCCCTACATGAAATACCTGAAATTTTAAAGTCTAATCTACTTTTATTTAATAGAATTGTTGGAAGTGCAGATGAAATGGCATCTCTTATCAACTCCCTAAGTAAGGAATGGATAGACAAAGAAAATGAATACTTAAGAATAATTGAAAAGCAAAGGGAAGAAATTGATTTCTTAAAATCTTCTCAATCATTGTCCCATAAAAATCTACTGTAGATGATGTTGTTACTCTAACTACTTATGATTCATTATTTACACTTAGAACTAAAATAATAAAAACTGATGAAGACTATATATCATAACATCTCGCAACTAAGATTAAAAAAAATAAAAAATAAAGTTTCTACATAAGCTATAGACACACTATGCATTAAAATGTAGAAACTTTATTGGAGTATATATTTTTTAAAACTATATATTAATACTACTACTATTAAAACTACTTTAAATATTTCAATATCTGTTATTCCTTCATATTGAAATATAGAATTTGTTATATTCAAATTCCATATTGTATGCAATAATATGGATAAATAAAGGTTATCATTTTTTATATAAACATATGCGAATGTAGCTCCTAATAAAAATGTTGTTAAGTATGCTATATAACTTCTTTCTCCATGTATAAGCATAAATATTAATGCGCAATAAAACGTCCATTTCCCTATCCTCATAGGGGAATGGACTTTTTTCACCTCATATATTAACAAATCATCTATATTTTCTTAAATCCTGAATAGTTTCACATGAAACTATTCATTATCATTATTTAGAAAAGTAATTTCCTCTTATCATTTTATCACTAATATTTCTAAGTTCTCTTATATTTTCCTCTTGTTCCTTACTTAACTCACGCCCAACCACTTCACCAGTTGATAACAATACATAATCCAATGAAGTATTTAAAAGATTTCTCCCAATAGTTAAATTAGATGAATACAATTCCTCTTTAGCACCAAATAAATATGCTATTGTTGGTAAAAAGTCAACTTGTCCACCATTAACCTCAATTACCTCACCTGAAATATCTTCATTATATATAACAAGTGGTACCTTTTTATTATTTTCCTTCATCCAAGGCTCTAAATTTTTCATATCTTCAACTTCATCACTAAAATATCTATGAACCCCTTCATGGTCCCCGTAAATAGCTATTACAGTATCCTTTAGCTTACCGCTTTTTTCAAGTGAATTAATAAATTCCCCAATACATCTATCAGTATAATTTATGGCTTGAAAATAATCTCCAAGCTTTGTATTTTTAATATTATCAGGTAAGTTTAGTTTTTTATGACTTTCTGGCATTGTAAATGGAGTATGACTTGTTAAAGTAATAGTATATGCCATAAACTTTTCCTTTTCACTAGCTAACTTCTCACTAAACTGTTTTAAGTAATCCTCATCAGCCATCCCCATATTAATTCTTTCATTAATGGTATAATCCCCTTCATCATAAAGCTTGTTATATCCCATATTCTCTAAGTTCTCATACCAATTCCAATATTTCGCATTATCTGGATGAGATGCTATTGTATTATATCCAAGCGTTTCAAATATATTTGGTAGGGAATTCTTATAAGTATTTTCTGGGAATCTATAAAAAACAGCCCCATTATTCACAGGTAATACTGATGTATTTGTTATAAATTCACCATCACTACTTGTCCCACCATCAGTTTGTTCATAATAATTGTTAAAATAAAGTGATTTTCCTAACAATTTATTTAAATTAGGAGTAATCTCCTGTCCATTAATCTTCTGATTTACTAAAAATGTTTCTAATGACTCCCACTGAATTACAATTAAATTCTTATCCTTTAACATTCCTTCATATTTATTACTACCACTGCTACCCTTTAAAGATGATATTAACTTATTATTTAATGATATTTCTTCATCTGATAAAACCAATGGTTTAGCCTCATCATAAAAGCCCTTTAAATCAACTAAGTGATATCCAACTGGAGTATAATTTAATATATCATCATAGCTTGTACCATTCCATCCAAAAACGGTTTTCTCCCCCTCTTCACCCAGTGGAATGAAGAAGCTTGAAATTGATATATAACTAAAGCATACTAATATAATTCCACAAGTTGCAGCCCTATTTTTCTTAAATTCTATATTGAAGATTTTACTTTTAAAATTCATAAAACCTATTATTACTATATCAATTAAGAAGGTGAAATCTACCATTCTTATCATTCCAAATAATGCTTCCTCTAGATTTGCTAAATTATCTGTCATTCCAAGCATATAAAAGCTTAAGAATCTTCCGTTACTTCTAAAGTACCATGTATCTCCTATTAAAAGTATTGTAAATAATATATTTATTATCCAAAATACATGTTTTTGACTTTTCCCCTTAAATAGGAAACCTATAGCTAAAAGAGAAGCTAAAATACCAATCCATTGTATAAGTGGAGGAATAGCCGATAATCCACCATCACCTATTTTTCCGTATTCATGTATTAAAACTGTGAATATTATTGTTTTTATAATCATTCCTAATAAATTCACTCTAAAACTTCTATTTTTAATTCCCTCTAAAACTCTATTTCCATATGTTTTTAATCTATTTTTGAAATTTTTTATTTCCAATCCCCACACTCCCCCTAATCATATTTAAACTACTATTAGTCTAACATATAATATTCTCAGTATCCTTAATATTGATTAAATTTTAGAAAAAATTAAGACTTCTTAATAAATTTCTATACATAATTATACAATTTATCTAATACTTCTTAACTAATATGAAAAAATCTAGAAGCTTATAATAACTTCTAGGTTCTTCATTATCTTTTTATTTCATCTAACAACTCTTCTAAAACTTCAAATTCATCTAAGTTTATTTTACTTGGACTTGTAATAAGGGGAAAAGTCTTAAGCCAAAGGTTACCATCAATTACCCTTGCATCACTAATTTCTTCTCCAGGATTTTCATCATTAACCTCCTCAAGCTCCTCATAGGGTGTAATAACAACAACCCTTCTACAAGCCTCCTCCGAATCTCCAAAAATATTATAAAAAGCATTATAAGTTTCAAAGGACTTCATTGAAGTAACAACCTTTAAAAATAATCCTCTCTCCTTTGCTCCATCTATAGCTTTAACATATCCTTTTTTCATACTATTCACCTTCTAATTATTTATTTAAACAATGCATATACTCCTCACACTTATCAAAAGGAACTAGAAAACCCTCTCCCTTTGAACAGAAAATCGATGTGGATGTATATTCTCTTTCTGCTTTTTTATCATATCCTATCTTTTCTATTACCTCTTCAGTATTATGACATTCAAAATATCCTAAAAACTTTAAATTAATCTTACCTCTTCCTTTAGTAAAAGCTTGAAACTCTAATGGATAATTCATAAAGCTAGAAACTGGACCTCTTCCTCTAACAATAATCCTATCTCCAATAGGCACTGGCTCATTAAAATCTCCATTCATTTTTTGAATATCACTTAAAACTCTTCCCATTAAGTCCATATCAACCTCAAACTTAAATTCATAATAGGGCTCTAAAATAATATTTTCTGCCTTCTCTAATCCTTGCCATAAAGCTCTTTTAGTAGCCTCTCTAAAGTCTCCCCCTGAGGTATGCTTATTATGAGCTCTCCCATCAACTAAGGTAATTATTACATCTGTTAGGGTTGACCCTGTTAAAATTCCCTTATGTGGCTTTTCAAATATATGAGTTCTTATTAAATTTTGATGACCATAATTTAAATAATCTGTATGGCACTCAGATTTAAATATAATTCCTTCTCCACGTTTTCCTTCCTCAATCTTTAATGCAACTTCACTATAATGTCTCAAAGGCTCAAAATGTCCATATCCATAGACTTCTCCTTTAATAGTTTCCTTATAAATTATTTCTGGGTCCCCAAAATCAACATTATATGAAAACCTCTCTAAAACTTCTTCTTTTAATACATCTAACTGTATTTTACCCATAATACTAATATTAATTTCCTTATTCTCTTCATTAAAGGAAACATTTAAGGTTCCCTCCTCACTTTCAAGGATTCTAAAATCTCTATAAACATCCCTTGGATTTAACTTTTCATCATAAATAACCTTTCCCTTAAGAGTTGGAACCATTTCAAAATTATTAAACCCCTCTATACCAATACCCTCACCACATTTTAAAGAAGAAATTCCAATTACTCCAACTATATCTCCTGCAACAGCTTCATTAGTTATTATGAACCTATTGCCATTATATACTCTTATAGAATTTATTTTTTCCTTAAGCTCTTCTCCATTAAAATTATAGGTTATTTCATCCTTAACCTTAATTTTTCCCCCTAAAACTTTAATAAAGGTTACTCTCTCCCCTTTATTATCATGTCTTATTTTAAAAACGCTAAGCTTTAATTCCTCATTATCATTATACTTTGACTTAAAAAGTTCATTCATAACTTCTAAGGTTTCAGAAACTCCTATATCATTTAATGCAGAACCTGATAAAACAGGGTATAGCTCTATATTATTAACCCCATAAATTATTTTTTCCCTCCAAAGTTCTTTAGAATATCCATTTTCTAAATACTCCTCTAGTAACTCCTCATAATTTTCTGCAATACCTTCTATATCCTCTTCATCTAATTCTTCCTTAGCCATAAATATATTATTACATAATGTATTTTTAATTTCTTCCTTTACTTTTAAAACATCTGCCCCTTCCCTATCTGTTTTGTTAATAAAAATAATAGTTGGTATTTTATGTTTCTTAAGTAAATCCCATAGGGTTTCAGTATGTCCTTGAACACCTTCAACAGCTGAGATAACTAGAATTGCAAAATCCAATACATCAATAACCCTTTCCATTTCTGGTGAGAAATCTATATGTCCTGGAGTATCTATTAAAATATACTCTTCATTTTTATAATTAAACATTGCCATTTCAGAAAATATAGTTATTCCTCTCTCCTTTTCTATTTTATGATTATCTAAAAAGGAGTCTTTATGGTCAACTCTTCCCTTTGTTCTTATTACATTAGTATGAAATAATATTTGCTCTGATAAGGTTGTCTTTCCACTATCTACATGTGCAAATATACCAAAAGTCTTTTTCATAACTTCCCCTCTTTCTCAACTTCTTAATACTATTGTAAAGAGTTACGCTAATAAAATCAAATTAAAAGGAGGATTAGTTCACTTTTTCAATCTAATCCTCCCAGTTTTTAATGTTTTCCCTTAATGCTACATGCTATAGGTCCATCTCCTAATTTAGAAGATACAACATCACCATATTCATTTATATTTCTTTTAAGCCAAGTGTTTGCATATGAACAGGTTGCAGTTGCTCTAAGTTTTTCTATTCTTAAATATTCTACAGCCTTTTTCATTGCTTCTCCTGCAACTCCCTGCCCTCTTAATTTCTCATTAACATAAACATGATTTATATTAATTTCTTCATCACCTTCATGAGTAAAGGTTACTTCTGCCATTAGCTCTCCATTTTCATCCTTACTATAAATTTTATCCTCTTCAAATATCCAGTTCATAATAAATTCATCCTCCAGTTCATTTTATTTTATGGTTCCCATTTTGGAATTGGATTACTCTTATGAAGGTTATATTCATATCTCTTCTTGATTTTCTCATCCATTTCCTTATCTCCACAACTTCCATTATCTATATAATCATTTATCATTTTATATGTGAAACCTAGATTATCTTCATCAGTTAATCCAGTTAATCCATCACTTGGTGCCTTATGAACTAAATCATAAGGAAGTCCTAATTCATCTCCAAGGGCTACAACCTCCTCAGTGCTTAGATTTCCAATAGGGTTAAAGTCACAAACATTGTCTCCCCACTTTGTAGTATATCCAATAAAACTTTCTGACTTATTTGAAGTACCACAAACCCTATACCCCATAGTAGCACCAATTGCATAAAGTGTTGTCATTCTTAATCTTGGAGGAATATTAATCATTCCTTGTTTTGAAATACATTGATTTCCTATTGCATTTAATAACCCATCATATGCTTGCTCAATATTAACAATTCTATATCTAATTCCAACCTCATTAACCACTCTTAAAGAATCATCAATATCCTTTTGCTCACCATTTGGCATTAATACTCCAAATACATTTTCCTTCCCAAGAGCTTCAACTAATAGCTTAGAAACAATTGTAGAATCCTTTCCACCACTTATTCCAATTACAGCCCCCTTAGCTCCCTTTTGATTTTCAAAATAATCCTTTATCCATTGGATTATCTCACACTTTACCCTATTCCCATTAAAATTTTTCATATCCCTTTCCTCCCTTTTTAAAATTCACCATGTAGCCTTTCTCTTATTTCCTTTAGTGTAAACTCCTTTATAATTTCCCCATCCTTATAAACAAGTTCTAACAAATTATCTCCCATAGCCTTTTGCTCTTCTATTGTAAGTTCATCCTTATATAAAATATCCTCATCCTTTTTGTATACAAAGCACATACCCTTTTGAGATTTCTTAAAATTACCTGTATCAGTTATTGGATCTTTGTATATAAACTTCTCCTCACCATCTATAACTGCATGGGTTGCCTTTAATGCAAATCCAAAGGTATCTCTAGTATTATATTGATAAGTGTATGAACCTATTCCAAAAACACAATTTGATACAGCAAACCCTTTTTTCTCAAGCTCCATACAAATACTTTCACATCTTTCAACTGTTATAGAATCTCCATATATAGTTCCAATATGTGAATCTAAAACCTTATACCCCTTGGAATTAACCTCTCCTCCAAATATTTCCCATAAGATTTCTACTGTCCCTTTATATTCTGGACTACCTTCCTTTGCATCCTTATCTCCACATATTATTTTAACAGGGTCTCCACTATCTCCCCTTATTACTATTTTACCATCTCTACCCATTATTTCGCTTTTTAATTTTGGTAAAATTTCTGTTAACAAATTAAAATAATCATAGGTGTCAGATACAATACTTAAAATTCCACTTGGAAAAACCTCTGTTATTAATCTTTTATAAGCAAAATATTCATCCTTTCCATAACTACACATAACACTATGCTCAGTTGATGGAGTTCCAAGTCCAACCTCTTCATTTTCTATATTACACCCATAATATTTTTCTAAGAATAATATGGATGGAATTGTAGCTGTACCTGTAAAGGAAGTTAAATGCCCACTACTTGAAACCTCAGCACTTTCTATAGAGCTAAATCCTCTCATTGAAAAGTCACCACAAGCTTTTCTAATTATTCCATTGCAAACAGTTTTATCAAAATATTCTTCAATTATTTCTCTATATCTATAGGCAATAGTTGCTGATGTCATAGGTTGCCAAATGTTGCAACTCATAAAGGTTTCTAAATAATTTACAAGCCATGCAAATTCAGGATGAGTATTTGTTATTTCTATCATTGGAGTTTTTATATTAACTCTAACCCCTTCATTTATAGCCTTAATTTGAATTGGTAAATATCCTAAGTCATAAAGCTTCTCAATATGGGCTGTATCACTAGCTATTTCCCCCATTGTTAAACTAATAGCTCTTCTATATTCATTTATTACATCTTCTTTTTCTCTATTAAAAAAGTTATCATTAAAGTACTCTACTAAATATTTCTTTAAGAATGGTTGTAATCCAAACATAACTACTTTATTCATCTTTTCTTTTCTGCTCATTCTTGGAGTCCAATAACTTACAAGCTTTGTCATTCCCTCTGCATAACACAGATGATGTATTGTTTTATAGAAATCTGTTAATAACAATGGATTAGCCATAATTAATTCCCCCTATTTATAACCTTTACTTGAATAGATTCAATAACATCTAAAGCTTTTTCATGTAGCTCATTATCAAAGCTTGCACTTAATGCTCCATCAACAACTATTTCCGCATTAGTATATTGTGATTGAAATGAAACAACATTTGAAATAACGCACATGTTTGTTACAATTCCTAATACTTCAATATAATCCACATCTTCTCCAGCATAATTTATTACATCTAATAATTCCTTTGCAGAAAGTCCAAATCCGTATTTTTTAAGGTGTAAGGTACTCTCATTATTTTTAAAATCATTTAATTTTCCAAATAACTCATGGCCACCAGTTCCATCTACACAATGAACTACAGGGAGATTCTTTCCCTCTCTTGTTTCTAAATAATCTTCTTTATGTGTATCATAAGTGAAAATAACCTTTTGATTCTCATTTAAATAACTACTTACTTTATTGTATATTCCTTCTTCTAATTCCTTAGCTTTTGGAAATCCTAACGCCCCATCTACAAAATCCTTTTGATAATCAACTACTACTAATAATTTCTTCATAATAAGCCCTCCTTTATATATTTACCTTCTTTATTTTCTCATGATTCCCCTTTAAGATACTATCTGTTGTATACACTTCTTTAATAAGATTAGTTTTTAAAATATCCCCATTAAATATTGTATCTTCACAGTGAGTAACCACTAAATAAATGTCCTTGCATCCAAGTTCCTTTAACTTTTCTCCTGTTAACATAAAGGTTCCACCCTTTGAACATAAATCATCAACTATTATTGAAGTAAAGTTCTCTTCCTCTATTTCTCCTAAAACCTCTAAGCTTTTTATATATCCAGTTTTAAAATCTCTAACCTTGTTACATACAAGTATCTTTTCACTTTCAATTTGTTTACCATATCTTTTTGCAGCACCTGCATCTGGGAAAACAAAATATACATTTTCTTCTTTAAGCTTTTCCATAAGCTCTATAGCAATTTTCGAACTACTATTAACCTCTTTAACCCTGTTTAATAGTGCTGTAGTTACCTCAGAATGTGCCTCCCAAACTTCTACCTCTTCAAAATTTAATGAATTTATAAACTCACAAACATATTTTAAGGTAAATACCATAACACCTTCCGTTCTATCCATTCTGCTATAGGGCATATATGGAAGTACTAATTTACTCTTTATTCTTTTAGAGTCTAAATGTTTCTTTAAATACATTAGGTGTATTAACTCACTATCACCTTCATAGTTTAAGGTTATTTTATTTACCCCTTCAATAATTTCAAGTTCTTCACATTTAATATAACTTTCTCCATTTGGAAAGTATTTAACCTCTACTAATTTTTCATTTAATCTTAACATTTCTAAACCTCCTTAAAAAATATGCTCCCAGTTTTTATTAAACTTAAATACTTGGGCTGGTCTATAGGGCTTCCCTTCAATTTTCTCATCTGTTTCTATAATCATATCTCCCATTTTCCTTCTAAAATTGAGGATTTCTTTTCCCATAATAGCTTCGTATACATATTGTAATTCCTTTACGGTAAACAATCTTGGTAAAAGGCTAAATGCAATAGGTGTATACTCTACTTTATTTCTTAATCTTCCTATTCCATCATTTAATATTTTTATATGGTCAAAGGCTATTTCTAAGTTACTTTCATCCTGTTTTTCATAAATATACTTTTTATTTCTTAATAGGGATTTATCTGTTTTTTCTATAACCTTATATTTAATAATTTTATTAGAATTTTCTTCTCTTAAGGTAATGTAATAAGTTCTTATAATTTCATCTTCACCATCTATAGTCTCATATAACTCCTTATCAATCCAAAACCATTCCCCTATAACCTCACTACTATTTAACAAATCTTTTTCAAGTAAAGCTAAATTACTAACTGTAATTACTCTAGTTCTCTTATCTCTATCAACCTCTCCATAGGTATAAAGTTGTTCTATATAAACCCTATCTATACCTGTCTTTTCTTTAAGTTTTCTAATAGCTCCCTCTTCTAGACCTTCTTTTATTGATACAAATCCCCCTGGTATTGCATAAGATCCCTTATGTGGGTACTCATCTCTTTTTATTAATAATACTTGAAGCCCCTTTCTTGGAACCTTCCTAGTATTTTCCTCCTCCTTATCACAGGTTGTAAATATTAAAACATCATTGGTTACACTTGGTTTTTCATAGATTTTATCATTATATTTACTTAAAAATTCTTCTTCATTTTTAAATTCATTCATCTTATCAGCTCTTCCCGTTAAACTTACTATCTTTTAGATAATATCAAATTGACTTTATGTACTTATATTAACCCCTATTCCATATACTGTCAATACATTTTCTGAAAATTTCAAATTTATTTTTTATAATAATAATTTCTGTAAAATTATCCATACTAACCATAGGAGGTGTTAATAATGAAAAAAATAACTTTATTTTGTTCTTCTTTATTTCTTTGCTTCGGACTTATTGCTACTCCCCCTGCTGATGCTAATAAGTTAATTAAATGGGAGGTAAAACTTAAGGCTCTCCCTTATGATTATGATGCACTAGAACCATATATTGATAAGGAAACTATGATTTTGCATCATAATAAACATGAACAAACCTACATAAACAATTTAAATAAATTAATTGAAAATTCACCTGAACTTCAAAACAAAAGTTTAGAATGGTTTTTAGTTAATGAAAAGGAGCTTCCACCTAATCTTAAAACAGGTATCTTAAATAATGCTGGTGGAGTATTTAATCATAATTTCTTTTGGAGTATTATGTCTCCAAGCAAGGATGAGAAACCTCATGGCAATCTTGAAAAAGCCATAAATAATAATTTTGGCTCTTTTGAAAAGTTTAAAGAAAAATTCAAGGAGGTTTCTTTAAATAGATTTGGTTCAGGATGGACATGGTTAGTTGAGAATCCTGATGGAAAACTCTCTATTATCTCTACTCCAAATCAAGACTCACCTATTTCTATGGGATTAAATCCAATAATAACCCTAGATTTATGGGAACATGCATACTATTTAAAATATAGGAATTTACGAAGTGATTATATTGATAATTTCTTTCATATTATTAATTGGAGTCAAGCAGAAACCAACTTTAACAAATAAATTTAATATTATTATTGTAACGTTATCATGCATAAAAATACTAACTTCCTATATACATAATTATAAGAACTCCTTTTTATATTTATTTTTTTAGGACATAAGGTTTCTACACCTTATGTCCTATATTTAATTAAACATTGTCATTGGCATTATAATTGCTCCAATATTGTCAACCTTTTGAATTATGTTCGTAGGCATATATAAGTTACATTCCTTATTAATTATCTTTATATCTTCTAAAATATTTTCTAACATTTTATCATAAAAATTACATTCTCCAAGTTTTCTAAACAAATTAAAGCTCTCCACCCTATTACAGTTCTTAACAACCTTTCCTATAACTTTAAGCCTACAACCACATCCATTAATTAAGCTATTTCTATTATCAGAATAACTTGATGAGTTAACACAAAGCATTATTAAAGTATTAGAAACTCTAACTACTATATCATGATGAGTATCAGAATTAAGTTTATTATATAGTAAATTAATAAGTGAAAACATTTTATCAACGTTTAACTTTCCTTCTCCTATCCCCTGTTTGTCACCAAGCATATCTTTAATTAAATCCTTACCTAATGCATTTAATGTATCTGCAATAGTTTGAACACACTTATGTGGGCATATATCAGTTAAAAAACACTCTAATCCAACAATTTCACCATCCTTGATATTATTAGCTATAATATCTCTCTCACTTATTGGTCTAAATTTGTTTGTAGAGTTAATTGTAGTCATAACATTCTTATAAATATTGAAAGAAGTATATACTCTCTTTATTTCATCTTCTCTTCTAACAAATTCTCTATCCTCAATACCAGCCCTATTATCACAATTATTAGAAAAAGTATCCCCCTCTGTGGCATTTAATGATTTATATCCATCTTTTTCGTCCTTTGTATTCCTACAATCTCCCCCTTTAGAATTACTGTTTCCAGTATTTGCAGATCCCGTCAAGGTTTTATCTCTTATACATTTTTGAGTTATTATATCTACATAACCTTCTATTACAAAGGAGCCCAATTGACGTATTAACATTTCATCGAAATAATATAAAACATCTAAATCACCAAACATTATTTCACTCCTATAAATTAAATTATTATATAGAATATACATTAAAAATTATTTTGTTCCAAAAAAAGAAGTCTCAATACTATTTAGTATTGAAACTCCCTTATATATTATCTCTTTCTCCACATAGATGGGCTGAACATAATTAACATTGGATAAATCTCTAATCTTCCTGCTAACATACAGAATGATAAAACAAGTTTACTTAAATCAGAAAAAGCTGAGAAGTTCCCTGTTGCTCCTACTAATTCATATCCTGGTCCAATATTACTTAATGTTGCAATAACTGAAGATGAGGTTGTAACCATATCAAATCCATCAAATGATACAATAAATATTGCTATTAATGAAATTACTATGTATGCAAATATAAATATAAATACCCCTGATATTGTTTCCTCTTCTATGATTTTACCTTCAATTTTCACACCTTTAACCATTCTTGGGTGAAGAATTTTATTTATTTCTCTTCTTATTGCCTTAAATATAATAGAAATACGAACTACCTTAATTCCACCACCTGTTGACCCTGCCATAGCACCCATAAACATTAACATTAATAATATCATTTTACTTAATGTTGGCCATAAGTTAAAGTCAACTGTTGCATAACCTGTTGTTGTAACTATTGATGCAACTTGGAAGGATGATTGTCTAAAGGATTCTAATATATTCCCACCATTTATTCCTAATATATTTATAGTAATTATAATGATTGCTCCACTTACTATAGCAACATACCATTTTAATTCCTCTGACTTAAATACCGCTTTTACATTTCCTTTTAACAATTGGAAATATAAAACGAAATTAACTCCAAATAGTAGCATAAATACTGTTATAATTCCATCAATTAATGGTGAGTCATAGGCTGCAATACTTGTGTTCATTATTGAAAATCCACCTGTACCAGCTGTTCCCATAGCATGCACTATTGAGTCATATGGACTCATTCCTGCAAAATAAAGTAATATTGCTTCTATAATCGTTAATGCAAAATAAATTATGTATAGTATTTTTGCAGTTTCTTTTATTTTAGGAACAATTTTACCTGGAGTTGGTCCTGGCGACTCAGCTCTAAGTAAGTGTATTGTATTTCCTCCAAAGGATGGCATTATAGCAAGTATAAATATTAATACTCCCATACCTCCAACCCAATGGGTAAAACTTCTCCAAAACAATATCCCTCTTGGTAATGATTCTATTTCTGTAAGTATTGATGCTCCTGTGGTGGTAAACCCAGATACAGTTTCAAAGAAAGCATCTACTACTGATGGAATAGCTCCACTTATAACAAATGGCATTGCTCCAACTACTGAAATAGCTATCCATATAAGTCCTACTGTTAAAAACCCTTCTTTTCCATATATAGCTTTGTTTTTACTTTTTAATTTTGATAAAATAATACTAAATGGTAGTACTAATAATATTGTAAATAAAAATGCATTTGCATCTCCATCACCATAATATAGTGCTACAAAGTAAGGGATTAATAAAAGTAATAACTCATACTTAATGGCATTACCAATAAAGTTCAACATTACGAGATAATTCATTATTTCTTTCCTCCCTCTTGGAGAATGTCATTTATGTGTATCATATTTTCCATGCTAGTAATAATAATAACCTTATCTCCAAGTTTCACATAATCCTTTCCTGTTGGAATAATTATGTTATTTTCTCTAACTATTGCTGCAATTAATACATCTTCTCTAAAGTTAACCTCCATAAATGGTTTATTTATAAAGGTTACTCCACCATTTACTGTAAACTCTATTGCTTCTGCTTTATTGTCAACTATTTTATATATATTCTCTATTGAGCAACATCTTCCATTTTTCAAAGTTCTAACGTATTTTATAATTTTATTTGATGTTAATGCTTTTGGGCTAATTATAGTTTCTAATCCAACCTTTCCAGCAATCTCTTTAAAATTAACTCTTGTAATCTTAGTTATAACATTCTTTACGTTATTGTTTAATGCAAATAATGATGTAATCATATTTTCTTCATCACTACCTGTTAAAGTAATTAATGCTCCAGTTTCTTTAAAGTTTTCTGATAATAGTAATTCATGGTCTGTACCATCTCCATTTATTATCATTGACTGTGGTAATATTTCATTTAAAGCTTCACACTTTTTATAATCTTTTTCTATTATTTTAGTTGAAACTCCTATTTTATCTATTATTTTAGTTAAATAATAAGTTATTCTTCCACCACCTATTATTGTAACATCCTTAATTTTTTTATTAAATTTCCCTAATTTCTTAAAGAATTTCTCTATATTATTATGTTCCCCTATTACATAGATTTTATCATTTCCTTTAAAAATAAAGTCTCCTGATGGTATTACAACCTCTCCATCTCTTTCAATAGCACAAAATAATAATGAACTATTTGCCATGTCAATATCCTTAATAGCTTTTCCAGATAAAGGTCCATCTTCACTAATAGTAAATCCTATTAAATCAACCTTTCCTTTTGAAAAACTATCTATACTACATACAGATGGGAATTTTATAAGCTGTGCTATTTCTAGAGCAGCTTCTTTTTCAGGATTTATAATTAAATCAATTCCAAGATCATCCTTAAACATAGTTAATTCTTCTGAATATTCAGGCGTTCTAACTCTTGCAACTGTATGCTTTGCCCCTAACTTTTTAGCAGCTAAGCAACATAACATATTAACTTCATCACTATTTGTAACTGCAATTAAAATATCAGCCTCTTGTATTCCTGCTTCATGTAAAATATTAAGAGATGTTCCACTCCCCTTAATTACCATTACATCCATTCTATCAGCAATTTTATTTATAACATTAGAGTCACGATCTATAACTGTTACATTATCCCCTTCATGTGATAAATGCTGCGCAAGGGTAAAACCTACTTTTCCCCCACCAATAATAATAATGTCCATTTAAATTCATTTCCTTTCATTTGTTCAACTATTAATCTTTCTTAAACAACTTCATAAAAGTTAAATGCATTAATCTTTCCACACATTTACACAATTATAACACCTTTTTAATTCAAAACCAATTTTTTTTTACATTTTCATAACACTTTGTTCACATTTATTATTCTAAAACTAACTTTTGTAATAACAAAAAATCTTGAGGAAGTTATAACCCTCCTCAAGACTTTCTAATATTCTGCTTCAAAAACTTCACTCTCATCCATTAAGCATTCCTGCTCTCCTATATCTTCGTGAAGCTTTATATATGCTCCTAAACTATTAAAAATATCCACAAAATTAGGATATCCTCTTTCTATATGCTCAATTCCAGTTAAATAGCTACTTCCTTTTCCGAGCATTGCTGAAATTATAAGACTAACACCAGCTCTAACATCTGTTGCATGTATAACATCCCCATGTATTCTTCTTTTTCCTGGAATAACCACAGATCCATCCTTAATAATAATATTAGCCCCCATTTTATTCATCTCTATGCAGTGATTAAATCTTTTAGGATAAACACCTTCTATTATTGTGCTATGGCTTTCTGCTGTTAAAAGCATTGCTGTTAATGGTTGTTGTAGATCTGTTGCAAAACCTGGATACATTGCCGTAATAATGTTTATCCCTCTTAATCCGCCCTTAACATATGCCCTAATCTTATCATCATTAATCTCTATTATTACACCAGCCTCACTTAGCTTAGCAATACAAGAAATTAAATGTTCAGGTATTACTCCTGTAACAGTTATATCTCCTCTAGTTGCTGCTGCACCAATTAAAAGACTTCCTGCAATTAACCTATCTGGGATAGCTGTATGACTACATCCATCTAAATATTTTACTCCCTCTATAGTAATTGTACTAGTTCCCATTCCTTTAATTCTAGCACCCATTTTATTTAACATTATTGCGACATCCACAACCTCTGGATCTTTTGCTGAATTTTTCAGTATTGTTTTTCCCTCAGCTAATGTAGCTGCAAGCATAACATTAATAGTAGCTCCACATGTTATTACATCGAAGTATATACTATTGCCTTTTAATCTATTACAACTTACTTCATAATAATCCTTGTATAAAGTTACCTTTGCACCTAATGCTTCAAATCCTTTTATATGTTGATCTATAGGTCTACTCCCAAAATCATCACCACCAGGATATCCAATTACAACTCTCTTACACTTTGCTAATAAGGCTCCTATAAAATAATATGATGCTCTATATTCAGCTGATTTTCTTTTATCTATGTATCCACTATATATTTCTTTTGGGTTAATAACTATCTTATCATTAGTTTTATAATATTTTAAACCTATATCCTCACCAATTTTTAAAAGTGAATCTATATCTGATATTTCTGGTATATTTTTCAGAGTAACCTCTTCATTTGCAAGACATACAGCTGCTAATAAACCAAGGGCACTATTTTTTGAACCAGGTATCTTAACCGTTCCATTTAAAGATGTATTCCCTTTTACTTCTATGCACCTCAAATTATAAAACCTACTTCCCCATTTATATTATTTTAGGATTTACTCCCAATACAATCTTACATTATATTAATACCTACACTTTAATTATCCCATAATATCCCATAATTATACATGTTTTAGCTATTTATTTTTTTATTTCTCTTTAAATTAAAGATTTAATAGAATTATTTTTAAAGTCTTTAATTATTTTACCATATTTTCCTATTTTGTGGAATGATTTTTTATTCTTGTTCTATTTCATTCAAAATAATATTTTTATACTTATCTTTTATATCTTTAAATACCCCATTAACTACATAAGTAAAAGTTTCATAATCATCAACTAATTCATCCTTAGCTACACTTAAAATTAAAGTTTCAAATAAATTGTGTAACTCATAACTTAAAGCTATTTTTTCATTTTCACTTTCTAAATATAACTCTATATTCTCTCCTGTATACAAATAACTTAGCTTTTCATATCCACAATCATCTTTAGCTATATTTAAGTAATAATCTATTATTCCAAATACCACTCTTTTTAAATCATCTCTAAATTTTTCAGCATCATATCTTATGTATACATCTCTATATCCATTTTCATCCCTAATTCCAAAGTCCTCAATTTCTCCATTTTCATTATAAAATACATTTATTTCTTCAAGTTCATCATTGATTTTTACATCAAATATATGTCTAAACCCGTTATTTAATATTTTATGTTCTTCATTATAGTCAAATATCAAATAACTATTTTCTATTTCATCTGTATATTCAAAATCAACTTCATTTATGATTTTATTCTCTATATTTTCTTGTTTTCCTATTAAAATAATCTTATCTTCTTCACCATAACAATTATATAAATTTTTCATATATTCCTCCAGTGTGGTATTTTATTGTATTATTAAAGAGATGTAAAAAACATCTCTTTAATAATAATATTTCATTTTGAATTTTGCAAATAATGTATAGCTTACCAAAAAAAATATTTTTATAATAATTCTAAATTATTAATATTCATCTTGTAAGTTACATCTTTTCTCTCAACTATTACGTTTATTTTCTTTTTTATTTCTTCATCTTCTAAAATCTTTTCTAATAATTCTTTAGTAGGATTTATACCATATGGAATTCCCACATTTTTAAACATTGTGTAATCACCTGATGTATCCCCATAAGCGTAACTCTTGTCTAAATCAATATTATACTTTTCTTTAAGCTCTAATATAGCCTTCTGCTTGCTATCTGAATCCCACATAGGAGTTATATCACCATTATACATTCCATTCTCATCTTGCATGTATATTGTTCCCCTAAAGTCATCCATTGCATATTTCTCAGACATTTCTTTTACAAGCTCATATGGAGAACCTGAAATAGCAATAACAATATGCCCTTGCTCCTTATGCCATTTTATTCTCTCTCTTGAGAAAGTATAAACCCTATCTCCTTTTTGTTCTATAACTCTTTTAGCTATATGATCTATATGAACCTTACTTATACCTTTAATAGCCTCTGTATATATATCAACCATCTTTAAAAGATAGGTATCATAATCTCCCTGTCTTTTATCCCACTTTATAAAAGCTGGTCTAACTTCTTTATACCATTTTTCTTCATCCACTAGTTCATGTTTAACTATTTTTTTAAATACTTCTGTTATTAATCCTTCTCTATATATTGTTCCATCTATATCAAAAAAAGCTGCTATTTTTCCCATTACATTTTCCTCCTTAGTTTAAGTATTTTTACTATTATATCACATTATTTTAAAATTAAAAGAAAATAAATATATATTATTCTATAGTTAACTCAACTGGGCAATGATCTGATCCTAAAGTTTCAGCATGAATTTTAGCATTTCTTAATCTGTCCTTTAATACTCCCGATGTTAAGAAATAATCAATTCTCCATCCTGCATTATTTTTTCTTGCATTAAATCTATAACTCCACCATGAATATGCTCCTTCTTCTTCTGGATAAAAATATCTAAAAGTATCAATGAAGCCTTCATTCATCAACTCAGTAAATTTCCCTCTTTCTTCATCTGTAAACCCTGCATTTTTTCTGTTTGACTTAGGGTTCTTTAAATCTATCTCTTTATGAGCAACATTTAAATCCCCACATACAATTACTGGTTTAGATTTCTCTAAATTCTTCATATAACTTCTAAAATCATCTTCCCAAACCATTCTATAATCTAGTCTAGCTAATGCATCCTTTGAGTTTGGAGTGTATACTGTTATAACATAATAATCTTTAAATTCTGCTGTAATTACTCTACCCTCCTTGTCATGTTCTTCTATTCCAAGTCCATAAGTAACATTTATAGGCTTCTCCTTTGTAAATAATGCCGTTCCTGAATATCCTTTCTTCTCAGCATAATTCCAATATTGATGATACCCTTGAAGATCTAAATCTATTTGCCCTTTCTGTAATTTAGTTTCTTGTAGACAAAATATATCTGCATTCTCCTCATTAAAGAAGTCCATAAATCCTTTAGTTACACAAGCTCTTATCCCATTAACATTCCATGATATTAATTTTTTCATATAGTTCCCTCTTTTCTAATTAATAATCTTTATTAATTAATATTACTCCAAATTATTAACTATGTAAAGTTAAAATAATACTCAATAACAAAATGAAAAGGCAAGCATTTTAAATAGCTTGCCTACATTTAATCTAGTTTTTAAATGAATGTATTGGTGCTGGAATTCTTCCCCCTCTTTCTATAAACAAATTTGAAGAATATTGATTCACCTTCATAACAGGAGCTGTTCCTAGCAATCCTCCAAACTCAACCATATCTCCAACATCACACCCTGGAGCCGGTATTATTCTTACTGCAGTTGTTTTATTGTTTATAACACCAATTGCAGCTTCATCAGCTATCATTGCTGCTAATGTTTCCTTTGATGTATTTCCTGGAACTGCTATCATATCTAACCCAACTGAACAAATAGCTGTCAT
>JBOFVP010000067.1:0-1115 GCA_051653165.1 Clostridium sp. | reverse complement strand
TTCACTGCCTCTAGTTCTAAGTATTTATTATTGCAATGTACTTCAACTAATTTTCTGCATTTCTTTCCAATACTCTTGATTTTTAACTGACCTATATCATTTTTTATTCTTGCCATCAACTCGTCATTGTTATTTATATCTTTGATAATTCTATCAATACTATTTATATAAGCTTCTTCATTTTTTTCCCTTTCACTAACTAACACTTCAATAGCCATTATCTTTAGCAGAAATTTAATCCTAACATCATTAATTAGAATACTTGTATTTAAAAATGATAATGCAACATCTAATTTTTCATTCCAATACTTAAATCTTTGTATATTAAGTTCGAAGTCTGTATCACATTTAATTTTAATTTCCTGAGAAACAAAATATATTTCACTCATACTATTTACAACCTCATATATCTCTAACCCTAATACATCTTCCATAACTCGTTTATCTTCTGATATTCTTCCTACCTTAATTAACTGCTCCTTAACATATGCTAAACCTTCATCTGTAATTCTTCCTGGCATAACTGATAGCTCTTTTGAGTCTAACATTCCCATTATGCCTGATATATTAATAGGGTTACCCCTGCTACACATTTCTAATTTAATATTCCTTAAAAGATTTATACCTTCATCTTTTGCTTTTACTCTTGTTTCAAAACCACCAAACTCAATTATAATTTTAGTCCTATCTCCTTGTTTCTTAGAAAATATAGTACATTTATAATTCCCATCACTGAATAATTCCTTAGAATTATCAGATAAATTCCGAAATGTAAATTCTTCATTACAAAAAAATAAAATTCTTGCAAAATACATGTTACTCCCCCTCTTACCTTCTTTAACTAAATTTTCATTATTATATTTCTTTTTCAATTAAGAAAACTATAAGATAAAATATCAAAAAATGCAAAGAAAAACTCCTTAATAACGTTATTTCGAAATTAAGGAGCCATTTATTAAATCTAAATTTTTTTGTAGTAATTATAATTTTTTAAATAATAACTCTAATTATTATAGGAACTATATTAAGAAGTATTAATAATATAAAGCTAAACTTAACTAAATATCTCCCCTGAAGTTTAAACCCTAAATCATTTTTACTTACTATGAGCTTAG
>JBOFVP010000066.1:0-1094 GCA_051653165.1 Clostridium sp. | reverse complement strand
TCCTAGATGAACAGTAATCTTATTTATGAATATAAAAAAAGCTCTACAGATGCTATACCTATAAAGCTTGAAAAATTTCTCATTGATTAACCACATATATTCATATATAATAAATTCATATTATGAATATATAAGTAATTTATTTGCTCTGTATAGTTGTTGTATACTTAGTAATAATTACTTGTACGAGTTCTTCGTTACTTTTTGGTATTGGTAGTACCTTTAAGTTCCTAACATTCTCATTGATTGGTAGTCTTTGAAAATGTGATGAAGGACTTTTTTATTTAGTTTTAATGATTTAAGTTTACAATATTCTACTTATGTTGTAAATAACTTTTTTATTATGATTTACTTATTATTATAATTTCTCTTCATAGGTTCTTATTTTGAAAAGCCCCTTCTTTTTATCAAAATACTTCATTACTAAGAAATTTATTTTATAACACTGGATGATAACCCTATACATATCTTAAATAAAAAAAAGAGGTAGCTAATCTTATACACTAGTTATACTTTTGTATAAACTCTTCTAAAGCTAAACTTATTAACTGTTGTACTTTAAATTCTTTATGTTTCAATATAAACTCTTCCCACTGCTCCAATACATTAGTATCTACTTTAAACAACTTCTGTTTTACATCTTTAATCGCTTTAGGTCTTAACTCTACTGTATTAACATCTATTATATTTTTATTTCTTTTAAATTCTTCTAACATCTCTTTAATAGGCTCTATTAATGCTACAATCTCTATTAACTTATCCTCCGTTATATCTTTGTTATACTTTTGTATAATATTATTCTTATTAGGTTCTATAACCTTACTAACTGCCTGTTTTTGTATCACACTAAAAGTGTTATCCTTTTGTATAACATTTGTTATTCCTTGTTTAAACTCATTTTCAACTCTCTTATAACCTCTTCTAGTTAATCTTTTAGCTATTACTCTTTCATTTACATTGAAATCATTAGTTTCAATGTCTACCATAGTTCTTCCCTTTGATAGTTCTTGGTTAACATATTCTACTAATTGCCCTATACTAACTGTATTTATATCCATCTCAATCCCCTTATACACTTGTTATACTTTAGTTAT
>JBOFVP010000065.1:0-1057 GCA_051653165.1 Clostridium sp. | reverse complement strand
ATTTATATTAAACGGTGTATCCAATTTTTTATAACTGCCAATTAATATTATTAAAATACCTAATATACATCCACTCATATAAACTGAAACTTTTAAAAACTTTTTACTCATAGCTCACCCCAAACTAAATATCCTTTATTTTATAACTATCTATAGAAATTTTCATAGAAATAAAGTAAATAAACAAACTTATACTTACAACACCAAAAAAAATAATAATATTTCTATCCGAATCTAAATAATTCACAATGTTAGAATACATTGACCTACTATCTATTGCCCTAATAAAATTCCCATAAAAAGCACTATATCCAAAATAAAGTAACGTTACTAGAATAATAGGATTTAATACTCTACAAATTCTATATTGATTTTTAAAATTAATTGGCATCAATACTGATAAAATTATTAAAGAAGCTGAAATACTAAACACTATATCTAAAATACCAATTGGGTACCCTAAATCCAGTCCCATTGGACTATATAAAATTAATGTAATAAGCATACCAATTAACAGACTAAATATTCCTAATATATATTTTGATATAACAATATCCTCCCTTGATAATGGAAGACTTGATAAAAATTTTTCATACCCATTTTCCTTCATATTATAAAATCCATAAGAGATAACTATGAAATAAACTATAACAGGAGTTAATATAATTACACTAAAGGAAGGTAGTATAGTATTTATTATCATTACACCTATACATGACAATAACAATAACTTAATCATCCTTAAATTAAAAATCCCCTTAAGCTCACCAAGTACTAACTTAATCATTTTTACTCCCCCTTGCATAATGAAACATAATATCTTCAATCGTAGCTATATATGAGTTTTCTATTTCATATTTACCCTTAATAAACAACCCCTCTGAATAATACGGCTTGTGTATTAAGCTTAAAAATTCAATATTTAATTTCTCTAGTGTTTCTTCATCACCACGAATAATCCTATAGGATTCTCTTATCTCTTCACATTCCTTTGAAAAAACCATTTCTCCTTTTAATATAAATGTAAGATAATCTGCTACTCCGTCTAAATCTGATG
>JBOFVP010000064.1:0-3592 GCA_051653165.1 Clostridium sp. | reverse complement strand
TGATTCAACATTATATATCTCTAAAAGCTATAGTAAAATGGAAATCTTTAATGTTATAACTAACCTTTCTGAAAATGACATAATAAAGAAATATGGTTACAAATTTGTTGAAGATCTAATTAAGATTTATAAGGTAAATACATTTAATGAATTTATTTATGAGTTTAATACTAACCCTACTTTTGATGTTATTGACTTAAGAACTAAGGTTAATGTTAATGACTTCTCAAAGGGTGAAAAACAAATTTATATTCTTTGCTTAATTTGGGCATTAATTAAGA
Source organism: Clostridium sp. (assembly GCA_051653165.1). Classification (GTDB taxonomy): domain Bacteria; phylum Bacillota; class Clostridia; order Clostridiales; family Clostridiaceae; genus Clostridium. Next base: position 3,311 of record JBOFVP010000064.1, on the reverse strand, counting down.
GTTCAAAGGTGGATGTACCATTTATAATTGATACTCCATATGCAAGAATAGATGAAACTCACAGAAAATCATTAACAACAAGTTACCTACCAAACATAAGCAAACAGGTTATCATTCTTTCTACTAATGAAGAAATTGACTCTAACCTTTATAAAGAAATTGAACCTTATCTTTGTAATGAATATTTACTTCTTTACAATGAAGTGGATAGAAAGACAGAAGTTAAGAAAGGTTATTTTGAGGTGAAATAAAATGGGATTTAGACTTAAAACATCAAAGAAAACAAAAGAAATATTTGAAGAAGTAGGTGCAAGTAGTAATCTAAAACCATTTGCCCTTTCAAAAATAGCTATCTCTCTTTCATTAAAAGAAGCTACTTCAATTAATGAATATAAAGAAGCAGACACAAACGGATTAGAACTACAACGTTCTACTGTTACAGGTGATTTTGATAGCATTTTTAAAGCTTTAATGGAGGTTAACTTAAACAAACATTTAAGTGATGATGAATACTACCCTACTTATACAAAAAGACATATAGATAGAGGTGCAGAATTACTTAATAATCTTTATAAGTATTCTGGAGGAAACCTTGAAAAATTCTTAAAACAAGTTACTGTAAAAGGAGATGCTTCACTGTGATTTATTTAGATAATAGTGCAACAACTCAGGTTGATCCTGAAGTTTTAGAAGCAATGCTACCCTATTTAAAAGAGGAATATGGTAACCCATCAAGTAGACATTATACCCTAGCCCAAAATGCAGAAAAAGCAGTTGAGGAAGCTCGTATACAAGTAGCTTCCTTAATTGGAGCTAAACCAGAGGAAATAATATTTACAGGTGGAGCTTCAGAAGCAAATAACCTTATTATTAAAGGGGTTGCAGATTATAAAAAGTATTATGAAAACAAGGGAAACCATATAATTACTTCTACTGTTGAACATAAATCAGTTCTTCAAACCTGTAAGTTTTTAAATGGTGATGTTTATGATAACAAAGTTAGAAATGCTACTGTAAGTAGATTTATGAAGGTTAAATCTACTACTCCAAAGATAGATAGAGGATATGAAGTTTCATTCCTAGGAGTAAATGAATATGGTCAAGTAAACCTAGATGAATTCAAAGCCTCAATAAATGATAATACAATATTAGCCTCATTTATTTGGGGTAATAATGAAATAGGTTCTCTAAATGACATTCAGAGCCTTTCTAAGGTGGCTAAAGAGTCAGGAATACTTTTCCACTCAGATGCAACACAAATCCTTGGAAAAGTTCATTTAGACGTAAATGAAACACCAGTAGATTTCCTATCCTTCTCTGCTCATAAAATGCATGGGCCAAAAGGTGTAGGTGCTGCATTCATAAGAAAAAATGGAATTATTCAAACTCCCCTAACCTCTCTAATTCATGGAGGACAACAAGAGTTTGGATATAGAGCTGGAACCCATGGTGTTCACAATATTGTTGGTTTCGGTAAGGCTTGTGAAATTGCTAAGAGAGATATGGATGAAAATATTAAAAGAATTCTTGAATCAGAACTTGAAGCTAAAAAAGCTTTAAAAGAAAAATATCCAGATATTATTTTCCTTGGTGATGAAAACAATAAGATTCCTGGGGTTATAGGTATGCTGATTCCTGGTATAGTTAATGAAATGTTTATTAAGGAGTGTGCTGATAGGGTTGCTCTTTCTGCTGGCTCTGCTTGTGGTATTTCTGAGCCTTCTTATGTTATTAAGGAGATTGGAATGGGTGATAGAAGTTCTCAATTTTTGAGGATTACTGTTAATAAAGATTTTGATATTGAGGGTTTCATTATATAAAACAAAGGTATATATTTAAATTAATATATACCTTTTATTACTATTTATTTAAATATTTAAATATTTCATCATAATAAAATTTACTATTTACTTCTTCATCTTCACTACCTTTACCTCTAATATAAATACTACCAATACGTTTAGATGACTGTCCATTATCACCTTTAATATACTTCACAGATAATTTTTTTTCTTTATCTAAATCTAAGTAGATTTTTCTCATGATAAATTGAAATAATTTATCATTTTTCCACGATCTATCATTAATAATACTCTTTATATAATTAATATTAAAACAATACCTTTTCACATCATCTTTTTCTTCTGTAGAATACGATGCATCCAAACTTTCATCAAAAATCACTCTTGACTTAATAATGTCTATAATTTTTTCTTTCTCTTCAATTTCCTTAATTTTTATTATATAACTTAAAAAAATTTGATCTAACTCTTTGACTGAATCATTATTTAATTTCCTTAAAAATATATTTTTTTCAACAGTCTCGAATACTTTTTTCACTAACTGAGGACTATCATCATTAAAGTTCTTTATAAGATACATTAAAAATGAGTAACACGCCTCTTGTCCAATTAAATTTATCCCAAAATGACTGTCAATATCATAATGACTGTTTATATAATCTTCACATAAATGTTTATAAATTAGGGAATATTGTTCAAAAGCATCTACTAACTTTTTGAAATTTGTTTTATCACTTCCATAATTATTAAATAATTTCTCAAACTTTTCAGGCATATCTTCTGATGTAATAATATCTTGATTAGTGCACATATAAAAGTACTTTAAAAATCTTATATTATCTTGATTCTTAACATTTTCAATAACACAATCCCAAATCTCTGCAAGTTCTTCCCTTTCATCTTCATCAAATAAATTACAATCATACACTACCTTTAACATTTTGTTTCTTACAATATCCATTTGTGAAAGTTTTAATCCTCTATTGTTAAGAGACTCGAAAAACAGAAATAAATTACTTTCTCTTACACTTGATATTTCAAGTATTTTTAATCTATATAAACTATTACTATATTCATTTAATATTTTGCATTGAATCTCTTTATGGTCTTCCTGTAATAATATCGTTTCATTATTTATTATTTCATATAATTCATCATAAAAATACTTATAGCATTCGATTACATTACTATTAATAAATTTACCTTCACCAGAACTCTTTTCTAGATTAATAACATCATTATAATTTAGAGTATTTAAAATAGAATTTCTTTTATTTATATCTTGTTCTAGCGATGTAAGCAAATCAAAAACATCCATATCGTATTTACATGGTATTATCTTACGTTTCCAGGCAGAATTAGACCAATATTTAATAATATCATTTTGAGTTGCTATTGCTTCATCCTCTTTATTTATCATATTAAATAAATCTCTAATTACACACATAAAAATATATGCTGTAAGCATTCTTTGTTGTCCATCTACCACTTTTATTGTTAAATCATTAT
>JBOFVP010000063.1:0-34059 GCA_051653165.1 Clostridium sp. | reverse complement strand
AAAGAGAATCCAGATGAAGGTTTTATATTTCATTCTGATAGAGGGGTTCAGTATGCATCCTATGACTATCAAGATTTATTAAGGTATAATGGCTGTATTCAAAGTATGAGTGCTAAGGGCTGTTGTTATGATAATGCTTATGCAGAATCATTCTTCTACTAATTAAAGAAAGACTTTCTTTAATTAGTAGAAAGTTTAAAACGGGAGCGGAAGCTAGACAAGCTATAGTTGAATACATTGAATTATTTTATAATTCTAGAAGGTTACACTCTACACTAGGTTATAAATCACCTAGAGAATACAGAGAAAAATATTATACAAATCTACATAAAGCTGCTTAAAAAACTACTTATAGCAGTTCTCATAAGCTATAGACTATACTTACAAATTATTATAATTATTAAATATTTTGAAAATGGGAGTAATCCTAAGTAAAACAGAAAAAATCGTATATTTTATTTGTCTAATCTACTCTACTCATAACACTCCAGATACTCAGTGTATTTAAATTGCCTCTAATTTCTTTGAATTAAATTTAATACGATAGTATCCATAAGAAGCTATTCCTTTCATTATAGTTGTAACTAAAATGCCTATATAAACATATTCAATACCATAAGGGATTGCTATATAATAAGCAAATAATAGTCTTATTGGGGTGATTACTACAGAAATAGTTGTTGGAATTTTAGATTTTCCAATACCAGTATAAAATCCATTGCTTACCATCTCCAATACTGTAAATACTTGACCATAAGCTATATATTTTAAATAAAGTGAAGCATATTTAATAGTTTCAGCATCAGTTACAAACAATTTAACTATATTATCTGAGAATAATATAAATAGTGCAGAGGTAATTATTGAATATATTATACCTATAAGCAACGTAATATGGAAGCCTTTATGAATTCTATCAATTTTTTTAGCACCATAATTTTGCCCAACAAAGGCAGAAGTGGCTGTTAGTAATCCAAAAATAACCATTAAAGTTACAGATTCAATTTGGAAAGCAAGTTTCTGTGCAGCCATTGCAGCATCACCAAACTGTACTAAAGCTGCAGTTAGCATTAGTCCAATTTGAGAAAATATAAGTCGTTGAACTGAATAAGGATAACCAATTTTAAATATATTTTTTAGATAATCCATTTGTATACCAAAATCTTTTTTATGCCAAAGATTATCCTTATATTTAACCACAAAAATTATTGTAACTACCATATTACTAATAAGTGTACCTAAGGCAGCTCCAAAAACTCCAAGTTTAAAAACATATATAAATAATGGGTCTAGAATTAAATTAATAACAACTCCAAGTGCATTAATTTTCATTGCTTTATCTGCAAGACCACAGCTTCCCATAATTCTTGTATAAAGCATACTAAAGAAGCTAAATAAAAATATAAATGAATATACCTGCATATAAATTTTAGCCATGTCATAAACTTCACTTGAGTTAATATCTATTGTACTTAGTATTAAATCATTAAAGAAGAAAAAAGCTACAAAAAATACTATAGAAACTATAGCATTAATTAAAATACCAGCATTAAGATATTTATAATAATCCTCTTTATTATCAGTACCTAATGAGTGAGAAATTTTCACTCCAAGTCCTACAACAACCATAAAGTTTATAGCAACTCCATAGTTAATATAAAGGGAGGTTGCACCAATAGCAGCTAAAGCATTACTTCCTAAAAATCTTCCCAAAAATAACATGTCCACAATATTATATGTAAATTGGAGAAGACCTGTAATTATAGATGGTATTGCAACTACCAATAATAACTTTAGAATATCTCCTTTTGTTAAATCTAATTTTTTCATAATTTCTCCTTGCACTAATAATAATTATTAGTTGATATTTATTTACATTTATTATAATAGAAAAAATATCCAAAGTCCACAAAAATTGATATTTAAATTATCAAAAATTTATAGCATTAACTTGAGATTTATTAGGATAGTAAGGTTGGTATTGAAAACATACATACTGTATATTTATCATATATGATGATATAATTTTAAATATATAAATATTTAAAATGAATACCCTTTATGTTAGGCTTAATAGTGGTAAAGAATTAGTAGTAACTGTTCCTTGGAATTATAAGTATGAGGTTTCAGAGGAGTGTTGTTTTGGATTAGATAAGGGAGCTTTGCATTTCTTTGATGGCAGGAGTGGAGAGAGAATTAATTAGGAGTTTACATTAAAGGAATAACTTAAGATGGAGTAGTGTCTCCATCTTAAGTTGTTTTTTTATCCTAAATTATTAGTTTTCTCTATACTTGAAGAAGTTTTAACTGAATATTTCAAACCAGTAAGATAAAGATTAAAAGAATTCTTTAATAAATTCCAATTCTCATCGCTGATAGCTTTACCATCTATAGACAAGTCATTCTTTTTATCAAGAATATCAAAAAAATTATTAAAGGCAAACACTAAATCAGAACTAGTTTCATGAACAATCTCTAAATAACTTGGGTCATCAATGCAACCTAAAAGATATAAAAGATAATTAAAGTCTACCCCATAGGCATTACTTATTTTTTTAACAATTTTTGGATCTAATTTAATTCTGCAATTAGTTCTAGGATCTAGTCCTTTTTCAATAATTGAAATATAAGAATGACTAATTCCTATAAGTTCAGCTGCTTCTCTTAAAGTTAAACCTAACTCAATTCTTTTAGATTTCATAAAAACCTCAAAAATTTTTTCACCCATAAAATCACCTCCCATTAATATTGTAAAGCAAATTTAACCTAAAAAAAACATAATAGTTAAAAATATGAAAATAAATATCAAAAGGATTAGAAATATATATTAATGGCAATGATAAAGGTAAAAGCTTTGGAGGTAATTTTGGATAGTTTTGGTATAAGATTTAAAAAACTAAGAGTAAATAAGGGATTAACACAAGAAGAATTGATAAGAGAATTCAATGAGAGATATGGATATTCATTTTCTAAAACTACAATAAGTCAATACGAAAATGATAAGAGGATACCAGAGATGAAAACTCTAAAAAAATTTGTAGAGTATTTCGGTGTATCATTAGATTATTTGCTGTGTATTGATATATCCCTTATTAGAGAATTAGGGAGTCAATATAAATTTGATAATATAATTGAGGTTAAAGAGTTAATTGAATTATTGAAGGGTCTTATAGATACAGATATTTTAAGAGATAACAATAAATCTTTAACTAATGAAAAGAAAATTATTTTGACAAATTGCTTTGATATTGCATATGAACTCATAAAAAGGGAAAAATAAAAATAAGTATTGCAATGCTTATTTTTTTGTGGTTTTTATAAACTTAAAAATAAACATAATTAAATAAGTTTATAATAATGTTTACTAAATTTAATAGAAACTGAGGGTAGAATTATAATGACAGATGAATGGAATGAAGGTTATAAGGAAGGTTTGAAGATAGGAATGTTTATAGTATTGCTGATATCAATTATTCAATATTCAAAGACGAGTTCGAGGGTGATGTATCTAAGTATAAAAGACGAATTAATTGGCTTAGTTATTATGAACAACGCAAATTAAAGAAATTATTGGTTACTTTAATAAAAGAAAAAAACGATGAGAATTTGGAACTTATAGATGGATTAAAAAAACAAATAAAAGAATATTTAAGGTGATGAGATATGAATAAAGAAATTATAAATTTAAACTTAATTACATCCTATCCCGTAAAGTGGGATATTTACAAGGTATTTAGAGACTTCATTCAGAATTTCTATGACTCTGTACCTTGGAATGAATTTAAGAAGAGGTTTAGCTACGAATATAACGAAGGAATAATTACCATGATATGCACAGATGTATCATATAATTATGAGTGGTTACTACATATAGGTGGATCATCTAAGACAAATAGTAAAAAAAGTAGCTCAGGACATTTTGGAGAGGGATTTAAAATTGCTGCTTTATGTGGAATAAGAGATTTTGGATATGAAATTGAAACTTCATCAAATAATTGGAATATAAAAGTTGTTGAAAATGATATTATTATTGATGGTAATATTACAAAGTCATTAGCATATGAGTTAGAAAGATATGATCATGAAAAAAAAGATACTACATTGACTATTAAAAATGTTAGTTTAGAGGATATGGAATATTTTTATTCGGCATTATACTCATTCTACTATAAAGGAAATCCATTAATAGGAAAAGAAATATATGTTGATAAGGAGTATGCTATATATCATAGAAGTGATTTTAAAAAAGGAAAAGCTTACCCAAGTACTTTTAAAGCAAGTGGAGAAGGTATAGTATTTGCAGCATTTCAAGCTAGGGGCTCACTAAAAGAGCCACTTGTTTTTTGTCAAAATAGTTATGTAGATCATGATAGAGAAAGAGATACTTTTTCAACCATTGATAATATTAGTGTATTAGTAGAATGTATTGAAAGGATACCTCCTAAAAAAGCCTTGGAGTTATTAATTTATTATGAAAATAAGTGGTACACATATCCAAAAACAGCGTATGGTTATTCATCTTATTATGCAGTAATAAGATCTTTGATTTTTAGGGTAGGTACATCTCTTGAGTGTATAGAAGAATTGAAAAGATTATACCCAAAGCTTTTAATTGCAAGAAAAATAGATTCGGGAGATAGGAAATCATTAAGTATAAGGAGATATTGTCTGGATTGGATAAAGAAAAATAGGGATTTCAAATTAGTTCAGGATAGTTTTATATGGTTAGGATTCCTACCAGTTGAAGTAAAGTGTAGTTCCCTTGGAATACTACCAGAGGTAAAATTGCCTCATTCAGATCAAGAGAATTTTATAAGGGTTTTACAGGAGTGTATAGCTGATGTATTTAGTGGTTTTTTTGAAATAGAAAGTTTGCCTGAATGTAAGGTAATTACAAATGTTAAGGCATCGGTATCTGGATATGCGTCTGTAGCATCCATTAGAGAAAAAAAATCAAACAATTATGGCTTTAAATATAGGTATAAGTTAAAGTATATATGTATTAAGGATAAGTATTTAAATAGAGAAAGTTTTGAAAGTGCATTAACGGTATATATACACGAGTTGTGTCATTGCTTTGGTGGAGATAAGTCTGAATTGTTTAGCTATGCTATGACAGATGCCATGGAAATACTATTACGTAATGTTAAAAAGATAGATGAATACAAGGAACTATGGAATACTATAGGAAAATAAAATAACTAAAAAAGGAAGTCTAATTAGGCTTCCTTTTTGATATACTTAAATGGATGTATTACAATTAAGCTTAGATATAATCTTAATTAAATCCTTAATTATAATATCCTTCTTTTCAATATCTTTCTTAAGATTCTCAATAATAAAGTTTAAATCATTATTCTTAGAGTCTACTAGAGGAACATTCGTAACTGAAGTATTATTTTGTAAACTCTTAATGTCTGCAATATTATCACAATAAATCCCATTATAAGCATTAGAAATAATACCTATATACATTTGTTTATCTTGAACCCCACCATCTACAAAGAATTTAATCATAATTTAACCACCTTTCCTTTGAATTATGGACATGTTTCCATAGAAATATACAAAGTAAATAATATTTTAATAGAAAATAAAGTAAAATATTTACAAATAAAATTACTAGTGGTAATGTTAATTTAACAAACCAAAAAAATGGGAGGGTGAAATGAAAAAGATAATCACTACACTAATAATTACAATACTAATGATAAGTATAGCACCAAAAACAAAAGCAACAGCAGCAGAAAGCTACAAAGAAATAAACCTACCAAAAGGAGCGACACTAGTTATTCCAAATGGGTCAAGTGGATACGTAAAAACAAATGCTACCACAACAAAAACATATGATTATTACACAAGAACAACATCCTCTGCAAGAATAAGCAGAGAACAAAGCTCACAGGAAGTATATATAAGTGGAGAAATGAGATTTTATACAGAAAAGGATGTTATATTTTCAGTCCCACAATCTATATATCCAAAAATAAAAATAGAAAATCAACCCTTATTTGAAAAAGTTTTAGTTGACCCAAATAAAGCATATCAACTAACACCAAAGAAAGATGGATTAGCTACATCAGTTGTATTAAATTATGATGCCACATATACAGGACTTGAATTACAGCTAGATAAAATTATTTATGATGAAAAGGGTGGATTAACAAACTATGCAAAAGCAAAAAAAGGTAAATCCTCAATGTCAGAGTCCATTCCAAGCGGAGGGAAAGTAAGATTTTCAAACCCTTCAAAGGATAAGGAGTATGCCTTAGTTCCAACAATTCATAAACAAAATTTAACAACAACTTCAAATACTCTTTTTTACGACTTTACATTAAAGCCAAGTCAAACAGTTACATCAATAAATGAATATCATAATGAAAGTAACTATAATAATATACAAAACTTTGAATATGATAATGTGTTTCATAAAGTAGTTGAAATAGAGACAGTTGGATATAATAGACAGGGAGCTTTTACAAAAATAGGAGCTCCAGCACTTAGAATACAGGAGTATAAAGTGAAGGCAGGTAATAGAACAAGCTCTAATATACCTTTATATGTTCCAATGGAAATGAAGGGAAAGGTTTCTGTAAGTGATGGACTTCAAGAACTTTTTCACAAGGTTACTTTAAAAAGTGGACAAAGTTTTCATTATACTGATACAAGCAAAGTAAATAAGCCATTAAGTATTGCTCCAACAGGTAATATTAATAGTGGTAATTTTGATATTGTTAGATTAAATGATGATACAGTTTCTAGCGATATTACACTTGGAAGAACCTATGGTATGAATTCTCAAGGGGGAAAATATATTGATATAAGAAACAATCATGGGAATCCATTGGATATATACATTAGGGCAGATCACAAAAGTAAATATACAATTAGTAATAATCCAGTTGTAATAGAAATGAGTGTTTTACCTAACACTGTTTATAAAATTGATACAAAGGGAACTAGTAGCTTTATATCAAAAACTAAGACTGCCTTACAAAATGGGAATGTAGCCATGAGTAACTATAACAATGATTATAGTTTTTCTGATACTTCTGTAAGTAGAGATTTAAGCTTTTATATAAAGAATGGTCCTAAAAGCAAATTTATGCTTACTGGAGATAAGGGAGGGTCTATGTATGTTCCTACAAGACTTAAGGGATATATTAATAGAGCAGAGGATGTAGATAATTCTGGTAAGGTGGATATTAAGGATTTATCTTCTGTGGCAAAGTACTATAATACTAAGCCAAGCTATAGTGTTGCATTTAATCATAATGTAAATTTCTTAGATATGTATAATGATTATTTTATTGATATATATGACATAGTTAAAGTTGCAAGAGTAATGTAGTAAATTAGGGAGAAGAGTGATATATTCACTTTTCTCAACCTGTTATTAGAGTATAAGAGGATGATTACATAATGAAAAATTTTAATATAATAAAATCTTTGATTGGAGAAAGTGTAACAAAAGAGGATCTAAAATGCGTAGATTGTTATGTACATAATAATTTTGGGTTATTTATACCAAGTACAGGATTCTGTGGATATGCTCAAAAGAAAGCACATACACATCCATCATATATGATAACAATAGAATTTCTCAAATATAAGGATGAGGAGTCTATAATAATAAAGGAGAATCAATACCTTGGTAATATATTCTCCCCAAATGTGCCTCATAGTGACAGTGAAGAAAATAACTACTATTGTATTTTAATAGATAAAATATATTTCGAGGAGCAATATAAGCTATATTCAAATGATGAGTTAGAATTTAATGAAACAAAATTTGCAATATGTAGTGATATATTAAAAGCATTAAATACCTTTGCTTTTGAATATTCAAAAGAAATGAAAAATTCACATATAACCTTAAATGCACAAGCTACCTTAATAACACATTGGATAATTAGAAGTCTACTTGGGGAGACTTATGATATGAGAGGAATATCTTCAAATTATTCAATAGCAGTATATAGAACAGCATTATAGTGAGCATATAACAGTTGAGGAGTTAGCAAAACTCATAAATATGTCATCATCAAACTTTAATAGAATATTTAAGAAAGAGCTTAAGATGACACCAATAGAATATTTAATAGAGACAAGAATAGAAAAGTCCAAGCTACTCCTTAGAAGAAAGGAAATCCCAATAACCGAGATAGCAATTAGGTGTGGATTTAATAGTAGTTCACATTTCTCTGCATGTTTTAATAAGCTTTTAAATACAACTCCTTCAGAATTTAGAGGAGCTTATTTTGAATAGTAAAGAAAATTTGATAGAATTTTGATAGATTATTCATTTATTTTGAAAGATTAAACCTCTAATGAATAATATAATAACTTTATTATATTTCAAGGGGGTATTGTAAATGAATAAAGAGGAAATGTTTAAGTTAATGATGGAGAATCCAGCTTTTCATTTAGCAACAATGGAGGGGGATAGACCAAGGGTTAGAGGAATGCTTTTGTTTAGAGCTGATGAAGAGGGGATTATTTTTCACACTGCTTCAACAAAGGAAGTATTTGATCAAATTATGAGAAATCCTAAGGTGGAGTTATGCTTCAATAGTGCCATAAATCAAGTGAGAGTTAGTGGGGAGTTAGAATTAGTTGATGATAAGCAATTAAATGAAGAAATAATTAATCACCCATCTAGAGCATTTTTAAAGAGTTGGGAGAGCTTAGGAATAATAGATCTACTTAGAGTATTTAGATTAAAAAAAGGTGTAGCAGTTGAGTGGACTTTTGCTTCAAACTTCGATAAAAAGATTGAAGTTAACTTATAGGATTTAACAAGAGGTGTTAGTAAATTTACTAGCACCTTTTAATACTTATAGTAATCATAGATACATGGATAACATAATTTTTGATAGTAGAGAGGATAAATATGAAGAAGAGTACATTGTATTTTATTGCAATGTAAAGTTTGGGAATACAAATGTATCAACAGAAGCTTGTTATGCAGTTAAAAAGGAATAGAAGAGGTTTATAGAATTTTATATGATGACATAACATTAGTAAAATAAGAGTTATTCTAGGGTAATTCCAATAAAGATTGGAGTCATCTTTTTTTGTTTGAGATAAAAATATTTTGACAATCAAACTAAATAGTGGTAAAGTTTAAGCATACTAACTTAAGGAAGGTGACATTATGAAGAAAAATAAAATATTGGTAAGTGCATTAGTTTTAGTTGTATTAGTTTTTGGAATGATGGGGTATACAAGCCTATATCCATCAAAAGCAAATAAAACAGATAGCACAAAAGTAAGAGCAGACTTACAAATGGAGCATATAAAAAATATAGCTGTAAAGCCACATTCAGTATTTGATGTAGAAAATAAAGAAGAGGTTAGGGATTATCTTTTAGAAGAGTTAAGGGAACTTGGTTTAAATCCACAAACCTTTGTTTATAATGACTTATACGAAAAAAGAAGTGATAGCAAGGTTGATATTGAAAACATATATGCAGAAATAAAAGGAAAAAGCGATTCGTACATAATGCTAATAACCCACTATGATAGCTCCCATGCAAAAACAGAAAGATATGCAGAAAAAGATGGCTCATTAGGAGCAGCAGATGCAGGTTATGCCCTATCAACAATCTTAGAGGTTTTAAGAGTTGTTAAAGAGAATAACATAGAACTAGAAAATGGTATAAAGATTCTTCTAACAGATGGAGAGGAATATGGATTACTAGGTGCTAGAGAAGCAGTAAAAAATGAAGAAATATTTAAAGGGGTAAATTATTTAGTTAACATAGAGGCTAGAGGGACAAAGGGGCCTGCAGTAATGTTTGAGACAAGCCCTAAGAACGATAAGGTTATTGATTTATACAAAGCAAGTGAAAACTCTTTTTCATATTCAATAACACCAGAAATATATAGATTCATACCAAATCCAACAGACTTTACAGTGTTTATGGAAAATAATATGACAGGTATCAACATAAGTGTTTTAGATGGATTAGAAAATTACCATACTCCTGATGATAATATTTCAAACTTAAATTATGATACTATGCAACATTACGGAGACCAAGTTCTTGGTATAGTAAGTGAGTATGTACAAAATGAAAAATACTCAAATATGGAAAGTTTACAAGGGGAGAAAGACTCTATATTCTTTACCATTGGAAAAACATTTATTACATATTCAAGAGCAACAAATGTTGCAGTACTTTTATTTTCAATTATTCTAATTTGGTTTATTTATTGTTATAAATGTTCAATAAAAATTAAAAAGGCTTTTAAATTTATTGGGTATAGCCTAGGATATTTAGTAACATCAATGTGCTTTGGATACTTAGTTTCAAGGGTTCTTGCAATTATAAATGGAAGAGAATTTAAGTTAACATATCTTCCTTTAATGAAGTATGAAATGCTTGTGTTAATAGGTGTACTTGCCCTTGTATTTGTGGGGTACTTTATTTTACACATAAAGGTTCTGAGAAGTGTTACTTCAAGAAATGAATTTGTTTTTAGTCAATTATCAATATTAGTATTGTTCTCAGTTATTTTCACATTAGCATTACCAGGTGGATCATATTTAACTATGGTTCCATTAGTACTTTTACTTTTAAGTGAAGTTATTGTGATTATAACAAAGTCAGGTATGGGATACTTTATTCCTGCAGCTTTAGGAACTTTACTGTATGTACCAACTGTATATCTATTTAATAGTGCTTTAACTATTGGTGCTTTAGCTGCTAATGTATTATTTGCATTTATTGGATTCTTAATTTTAGTTGTTTGTTATGTTGGTATTAGAGATAATAGTTATAATTAAAGAAATGAGCTAAAGCTTTAAAGTCTTCATGGAGACTTTAAAGCTTTTTAATAATTTTATATTATTATTTAGAAGAATTAATCTTATTTTGTACAATGCAAATTCCTTGAGTCATAGTTCCCATAGGACAATAAACACACCAAGATCTAGGTTTGTACAGTAACAAAGTCACATAATAAGATAACAAGGGGTTAAATATAAGAATTTATTCATAGATAAATTATGAAAAACCATAAAGGGGATTTTGTATTAGATTATAACGTTGATAGAATGAATTTAATTTAATATAATAATATCAAATACATAAAAAGAGAGTGTTAACATGGAAAAAGAAAACAAAAAAATTGTAACCCCAAGCTACTATAAAAATTTTAAGTGTATAGCATCAGAATGTGAGGATACATGTTGTGCTGGTTGGGGGATTGTAATTGATGAAGAAACTCAAGCAAAATATGAAAAAGTAGAAGGAAGCTTTAAAAAAAGGTTAGAAGATGAAATAACAGAAATAGATGGAGAGCATCAATTTAAGTTAAAGGGAGAAAGATGTACCTTCTTAAATGATAAAAATCTTTGTGACATATATATAAATCTAGGAGAAGAGGGATTTTGCTACACTTGTAGAGAATTTCCAAGGTTTAGAGAAGAATTTTTAAACATAGAAGAAATAGGAATATCCTTATCATGTAGAGAAGCTGCTAGGCATATTTTAAGAGATAGGAAGCAAGGGATTCTTATAAGAGAGGGGGAAGAGGAACTAGAAATAAGTGATGAAACCATCCAATTGTTTTTACAATCAAGGGAAATAATAATAAACTTTATAAATAATAGAAGACTAACCTTAAGTAAAAGGTGTGCTATAATTCTAATGTTTGTTAATGAAATACAGGATAAATTATTCTTTCAAGATTTTCAGGGGTTTAAAGATACCATTGAAGATTATAAAAGTGAGAACTTTATAGAAGATGTATTAAAAGAAATTGATGGAATATCAAGTGATGTTAGATATGAAAACATTCATAAGTATATTGAAGTATTTCAAGGCCTTACACATATAAATGAAAATGATCCTTTAAACCTACAAGGAATTTTAATAAGTGATAAGGATGGGTACATAAAAAGCCATAAAAACTTTGATACTTTCATTGTAGAGAATGAATTTAGATTTGAGAATCTTCTTATATACTTTATTTATAGATATTATATGAAGGGGCTTTGTGACTATGATTTATCCTCTAAAGTAAAGCTAGCAGTAGTAAGCTTTTTAATAATTAGAGAGATGGGAAATCTTGAATTTTACTTAAGAGGGGAATTGGCTTTAGAAAAATTTGAGGAGCTTTGCAGTATATACTCAAAGGATATAGAACATGCAATAGTTAATATTGAAGAGTTAGAGGAAATTTTTGAAACAAGAGAAGAATTTGATTTAGATAATTTAATAGGAACACTTTAAAAAGTAGACTTGATTCATTATAGGTGAATTAAGTCTACTTTTTAATATTTATCGAAAGAAAAGGAAATACTAATTAGAGTTAATAATTATATCAATATAAAAGGAGATAAACTATGGAAAACAATATGGCTATTGAATACCCTATGTTCTGCTACCAATGTGAGCAAACAGCAGGAGGAAAAGGATGTACTAAACTTGGTGTATGTGGAAAGACCCCAGAAATTGCAGCACTTCAAGATCTACTTATATATCAAATAAAGGGTATAAGCTGCTATGGAAAGGTACTACTTGAACAGGGAGAAAACATAAGTAAAGAAGTAGTTAGCTTCATTGAGAATGCTTTATTTACTACTTTAACAAATGTGAATTTTGATTCTGAGGTTCATGTTAAAATGTTAAAAGAATCTCAAAAAATAAAAGAGGATTTAAGAAAAAGGGTTAGCAAAATTAATAATCACACAGACCATGCATCATATAATTTAAGTAATACAAAGGGGGAAATGCTTGAGGACGCTAAAATAGCTGGAATAATGTATGATCAGAACTTAGATCCTGATATACGTTCCCTTAGACAAACTATTTTATATGGATTAAAGGGTGTAAGTGCTTATGGTCATCAGGCTAGAGAACTTGGATATTTTGATGATGAAGTAGATAATTTCTATGTGAAGGCATTAGAAGCAGTAACTGATGATAATTTACAGGTTGAGGAACTTATAGGATTGGCTATGAAGGTTGGTGAAATAAGTGTTTCAGTTATGAAATTATTAGATGAAGCAAATACAACAAAATATGAAAATCCATCACCTCAAAAGGTTAATGTTCATATTAAAAAAGGCCCTTTAATTGTGGTATCTGGACATGATTTAAGAGATTTAGAAATGCTTTTAGAACAAACTGAAGGAAAAGGGATTAATATATACACCCATGGAGAGATGATTCCTTGTCATGGATATCCAGGGTTAAAAAAGTATCCTCACTTAGTTGGAAATTTTGGTGGAGCATGGCAGGATCAACAAAAGGAATTTGATAATATTCCAGGATGTGTTTTAATGACTACTAACTGTTTAATGAGGCCTAGAGAAAGTTATAAGGATAGAATTTTCTCAACGAGTGTTGTTGGATGGGATGGTGTTAAGCACATATCAAAGGATGAAAATGGATTTAAGGATTTTAGTGAAATTATAAATAAAGCCTTAGAATTAGGTGGATATGAAGAGGATATGGAGCCTTATGAAATTATGGTTGGATTTGGTCATCATGCAACCTTAAGCCATGCAGAGACAATTATAAATGGTGTTAAAGAGGGTAAAATTAGACATTTCTTTTTAATTGGTGGATGTGATGGTGCAAGACCTGGAAGAAATTATTATACTGATTTTGCAAAGATGGTGCCAGAAGATTGTATTATTTTAACTTTAGCCTGTGGCAAATATAGATTTAATAAGCTTCAGTTTGGAGAGGTTTATGGATTACCAAGGCTTTTAGATGTAGGACAATGTAATGATGCTTATTCTGCTGTTAAAATAGCAACGGCTCTTGCAGATGCATTTAATACAGATGTTAATGGATTACCATTATCTCTAATTATATCTTGGTATGAGCAAAAAGCTGTGGCAGATCTTTTAGCATTATTATCTCTTGGGATTAAGGGCATATTCTTAGGACCATCATTACCAGCTTTTTTAAGCCCAAATGTACTACAATATTTAGTTGATACTTTTGACTTAAGAGTAATAAGTACACCAGAGGATGATTTAAAAACTTGCTTACAACAAAAGGTATAATTAATCCTAACTATGAGATAAAAATACCTTTATAGATGTAAGTTATGATAATATAATACCATTTTTATTAAAAGAGGCTGTTAATACCATTAGAGTTCCATTTTAATTTGAATAAAATGAAATTTGTTAGGGTATTAACAACCTCTCTTTATTTTTACATATTACTCATACTTACTTTAATCTGACAGGCTCTACCTTCCACAGTTAAGGTAATTGTACGTCCATTTAAATTTACTTAAAACATGTTATTAGTAATTAAGAAGCATTATTTTCAGCAAACTGACTATTATAAAGTTTTTCGTAAAGTCCACCCTTAGCTAAAAGCTCATTATGATTTCCAACTTCTTTAATATCACCATTTTCCATATAAATAATCATATCAGCATCCTTAATAGTAGAAAGCCTATGAGCAATAACAAAGCTAGTTCTTCCCTTCATAAGATTTCCCATAGCACTTTGAATTAACACCTCAGTTCTAGTATCAACAGAGCTAGTAGCCTCATCTAAAATCATAATAGGAGAGTTAGATAAAATAGCTCTAGCAATAGTAATTAATTGTCGCTCACCTTGAGCAATGTTTTCTCCATTCTCATAAAGCATCATGTCATAACCACCAGGAAGAGTCATAATAAAATCATGAGCATGAGCAGCTTTTGCAGCATCAATAACCTCTTCATCACTAGCATCTAATCTTCCATATCTAATATTTTCACCAATAGTTCCCGTAAAGCACCAAGTGTCTTGAAGTACCATACCATAAATTTCACGAAGGCTTTCTCGCTTCATATTTCTAATATCTACACCATCAATTAGAATTTTACCACCATTAACGTCATAAAACCTAAGAAGAAGATTAACTAAAGTAGTTTTTCCAGCACCAGTAGGACCAACAATAGCAACCTTACTACCAGATGGAACCTTTAAAGAAACATCATTCATAAGGGTTTTATAAGGAAGATAGCCAAATTTAACATGGTCAAATTCCACATTTCCACGAACTTCTTTAGGAAACTCAGTTTTTTCATTCTCCTTAACTTCTTCAGTTTCATCTAAGAACTCAAATATTCTAAGACAAGCAGCCGAAGTGGATTGAAGGACATTGGATATTTGAACTACTTGATTAATTGGTTGAGAAAATCCTCTAAGATATTGAATAAAAGATTGAATCATTCCAACAGACATTCTACCTCCAATTACTAAAAGAGCACTAACTATAGCAACCATTACATACCCAAGGTTAGACATAGCTTGGGTAATTGGCATTAATGTACTTGATAAAAATTGTGATTTCCATCCACTTTCATATAACTCTAAATTACTCTTCTCAAACTCAGAAATAATATCATCTTCCTTAGAAAAGGCAGTAATAACATTATGTCCAGTATACATTTCTTCAACATATCCACTTAAATCTCCAAGGTTATCCTGTTGTTCTTTAAAAAACCTCTGTGAATATTTTGATATCCTTAAAGCTAAATATAGTGCAAGTGGAATTGTAACTACACCAATTAGAGTTAAAATAGGACTAACTACCATCATCATTATAAATATAAAAATTACTGATGTAATTGATGAAATAATTTGTTCAACACTTTGCTGTAGTGAGTTTGAAACAGTATCAACATCATTTGTAATTCTACTTAAAATATCTCCAAAAGTATTAGAATCAAAATAATTTAGTGGAAGCTTCTTAAGCTTTCCATCAACATCATTTCTTAAATCTCTTATGGTTTTTTGAGATACTCCAACCATTATATGTACACTAATGTATTTAAACAGGGCAAATAGTGCGTAAATTGTACCAAGTGCAACTAAAATATATATAAATTTTCTAGCCTCATTTTCTACTACGTCACCATTAAATACAAGGGTTACCATAGTATCAGTTGCAAGCCCTAGAACATAAGGTCCAAGGCTATTAAAAAGGGAAGCTAGTATTATTAATATAATTGAAAAAATTAATCCCTTTTTATAGGGTGACATATATGTAAATAATCTTCTAAAGCTATTATTAAAGTCTATATTTTTCTGTTTTCCCATAGTATTTATGCCTCCTCCTTACTTAGTTGAGAGTATACAATTTCTTGATATACTTCACAGTTTTTCATTAATTCATCATGAGTTCCTTGGCCAACACAATGACCACTTTCTAATACTAAAATTCTTGTTGCATTTTTAATTGTACTAACCCTTTGAGCCACAAGTATTACAGTAGAGTTAAGAGTTTCAGAAGAAAGGGACTTTCTAAGAGCTGCATCAGTTTTAAAGTCAAGAGCAGAGAAGCTATCATCAAATATATAAACCTCTGGTTTCCTAACAATAGCTCTAGCAATTGCAAGTCTTTGCCTTTGTCCTCCAGATACATTTCTTCCCCCTTGGGCTATTTCAGATTTAAAGCCATCATCCTTTGAGGTTATAAAATCAAAGGATTGAGCTATTTTTGAGGTTTCAATAATTCTGTTCTCAGATGAACTTTCATCTCCAAACTTAATATTGCTCTCAATTGTACCTTTAAATAAAAAGGCCTTTTGAGGAACATATCCAATTTTACTTCTTAACTGTTTCTTTGAATACTCTTTAATATTAACATTATTGAGCTTAATTTCTCCCTTTGTTACATCAAAAAATCTTGGTATAAGATTAATTAGTGTGGATTTTCCACAACCAGTACTTCCAATTATTGCAGTGGTCTCACCCTTATTTGAAGTAAATGAGATATTATGAATAGCATCTTCAGAGGCACCAGGGTATCTAAAGGATACATTTTTAAACTCTAGGGAGCCATGAGTAATATTACTTATTGTTGAGTTATTAACATCTATTATAGTAAGCTCAGTTTCAAGTACTTCAGTTATTCTTTTACTTGAAACAGAAGCTCTAGGATACATTATAAATACCATTGCAAGTAACATTACAGACATCATTATTTGCATAACATATTGCATCACAGCAATTATATCTCCAACCAGTATCCCTTGTTCACCTACTATTATTTTATATCCTCCAAGGAAAAGTAGTGCAACCATTGTAAAATACAGTATAAGACTTAGCAGGGGATTTAGTGACCCCATTATTCTATTCATTTTTATAGAATTTTCCATGAAGTCATTATTAACTTTATAGAATTTTTCAGTTTCATGCTGCTCAGTACCAAAGGCTCTTGATACTCTTATTCCAGTTAGTTTTTCTCGTGTTACAAGATTGATATTATCAATTTTCTCTTGCATTTTATTAGATAGTGGTAAAGCTCTTTTACCAATTATAAGTACTGCAGTAACCATAATTGGCATTGAGAATAGGAGTATTAAAGACATTGAGGTACTCTTTGCAAATGCCATTATTATTCCACCTATACACATAATTGGTGCCATTAAGCTTATTCTTAAGGTCATATTTATGAAGTTTTGTATTTGAATTATGTCATTATTTGTTCTAGTTATTAGGGATGATGTTTGGAATTTTTCGATTTCAGCTTGAGAAAAGCTTTGTACCTTTCTAAAAATTTTACTTCTTAAATTCCTTCCAACACCCATGGAAATTTTTGATGAGTAATATCCAATGGCAATATTAGTAACTGTTGATAGTACAACAAATATTAACATTTTCCCTCCTATATCAATTATGAGGGGAATATTGTTATCTACTATACCTATATTTATTATTGTGGATAGATAAGCAGGTAGTGCCAGGGTTGAAAAAACATTTGCTAGCACAAAAAGCAGGGTTAAGGCTAATGCTCCCTTAAATTGGTTTAATTCTCTCAATATCTGTTTCATAAATGCTCCTTTGATAAATTTATTTTTAATAGTATTGGTTTAATTTACAAAATAAATTAAAAGTATTAAAGAATCTATACTAAATACATTAGTCAAAACTTTATTATTTCCAAATACAATAAAAATATGTGAAATAATTCATTTTAAAGAATAAAAATAAAAAAAGAGAATAATTTAAAAAGTTTTGATAAAACTAAAAGATGAGGTGCTTTAAAGGACTAATTATTAAAAGAAGGGATGAGCAACGTGAGTACAACGCCATTAAAAAAGGTAATAAAATCAAAATTAAAATCAAACAAGGAGTTAACTCCTGATGAAATAATAAGAGAGCAGATGAAATATGAAATAGCAGGAGAACTTGGTTTATCTGATAAAGTAGACGAACTAGGTTGGGGAGGATTAACAGCAGAAGAAACAGGTAGAATTGGAGGAATAATGACAAGGAGAAAAAAAGAACGCCACATACCATCAAATAAAGAAATCCTAAAAAAAGAAAGAGAATAAAAAATAGTTAAAGCCATTGATAGTGTTGACTTAAAACACAATTAGTTATAATATAAAATGTAGTATTTACAAAACTAAGGAGAGTTTTATGGCATACAATAAATTTGCAAAAATATATGATGAGCTAATAAATGAAGATATTAACTATGAGGAGATGGCTTCATTTATAATAGAAAAATCTAGAGAACTTAATATTAAAGAAGAAAACTACCTTGACCTAGCATGTGGTACAGGAAATGTAACAGTACAAGTTGGGAAGCATTTTAAAGACATATATGGGGTGGACCTATCGGAGGAAATGCTAAGGGAGGCTTATGATAAGCTTAGAGAAAAAAGAATTAAGGGAAAAATCATATGCCAAGATATAAGTGAGCTAGAATTAAATAGAAGCTTTGATTTAATAACATGTGTTTTAGATTCATCAAATTACATAACAGATTATAATGATTTAAAAAGCTACTTTAAGTGTGTACATAATCATTTAAATGAAGATGGTTTATTTGTATTTGATATTAATTCATATTATAAGCTTTCAAATGTTTTAGGAAACAATGTTTTTATATACAATGAAGACAATACATTCTATACATGGGAAAATCAATTTGAGGATGATATATGCAGTATGTTCTTAACATTCTTTGTTAGAGAAGGCGAACTCTTTGAAAGATTTGATGAGGAGCATGAAGAAAGAGCATATACTTTATTAGAAATTGAGGAGGCTTTAAAAGAAGCAAATCTAAAAATAATAAATAAATACAATGGATATAAAAATGAAGAAGTCCATGAAGAAAGTGAAAGAATAGTCTTCTTTGTAAAGAAAGACAATTAAATAGTTTGGAGGATATTATGGATAAGGTAATTAGAGGAACAGCTAAAGATGGTATGATTAGAGTAATTGGTGGTATTACTACTGATTTGGTAAATAAAGGTGTGGAAATTCATGAGTGTAGACCAGTTGCTGCTGCAGCACTAGGAAGAATGTTAACAGCAGCAGCAATTATGGGAGTAGAGTTAAAGTCAGATAAGGCTGCAATGACATTAAAAATTGATGGTGGTGGTCCTTTAAAAGGAGTAACAGTAACATCAAGAGGAAATGGAGCTGTAAAGGGGATTTTAGGAAACCCATATGTTGAGTTACCAACAAAGCCAAATGGAAAGATAGATGTTTCAGGTGGTGTTGGGAAAGATGGATTCTTATATGTAATAAAAGATTTAGGATTAAAGGACCCATACGTAGGACAATCTGAAATATATACAGGAGAAATTGCTGAAGATTTAGCATACTACTTCACTCAATCAGAGCAAACTCCATCTGCAGTATCACTTGGAGTATTAGTAGACAAGGATTTATCAATAAAGGCAGCAGGTGGATTTATAATTCAAATGATGCCAGGTGCTGATGAACTTTTAGCTGATTTATTAATGTATAGATTAGAAGAAATACCATCAATGACAGAAATGGTTGGAGAGGGTAAATCAATTGAAGAAATATTAGAATATATCTTTGATGGAATGGATTTAAAGCTTGGTGAGAGCATAACACCAGAATATACTTGTGATTGTTCAAGAGAAAAGATTGAAAAGGCTTTAATTAGTATTGGAGAAAAAGATCTAAAGGAAATATATGAAGATGGTAAAACTGAAGAATTAGTTTGTCATTTTTGTAATACAAAGTACAAATTTACAAATGAAGATATAGGATCATTACTAAAAAAATAAGGTTAAGTTAATCACATAAGAAGCTTAAATGAGTTTCTTATGTGATTTTTAAATTTAAAGAATTATGGGAGGAAAAAAATGTATACAGGTAAGGTGATAGTTGTAACTGGAGCATCTCAGGGCATTGGATTATCAATAGTGGAGAATTATGCAAAGCTTAAAGGAACAGTAATAGCTATTGATGTTAAGGAACATGAGTTTAAAGATGATAATGTTACTTTTTATAAAGGTGATTTAAAAAATTATGAGGATATAAAATCAATTTTTAGTGATGTGGTTAAAAATCATAAAAAAATAGATATATTAATAAATAATGGAGCAATAAGTAATTTTAATAAATCATTATTTGATATAGAAATTGAGGAATTTGATGAGGTAATTCAGGTTAATCTAAGGGGAGCCTTTATTTGTGCTAAAGAGTTTATAAAAGCAAATATGGGGCAAGGATATGGAAGAATAATAAATATTTCTTCAACAAGATTTAATCAAAACGAAGCAGGATGGGAAGCCTATGGAGCATCAAAGGGTGGAATAATTTCCTTAACTAATACAATGGCAGTTTCTCTTTCAAACACAAAGATTACAGTAAATGCCATAAGTCCAGGGTGGATTAAAACAGGGGATTATGAAGTAAGAGAAATTGATAAAACTCAACATCCATCAGGAAGGATTGGGACTCCTAAGGATATAGTAAATGCCTGTCTTTTTTTAACCAATGAAGAGAATGATTTTGTTAATGGGGCTAATATCATTGTTGATGGTGGTATGACTAAGAAAATGATATACGAGGAATGAAGTGATTCTTAGGGATAGATGGAGTTTGTGAAAAGTTACATTACTCCATCTTGTACTTGAATAAATATATGTTTATAATTGCATAAATAAAGCTAGGATAACTCTTTTATATTTGTAAAAATTGGGAATAAAGGAAGTAGAAGTCCTAAGGCTAATAGTATATATAATCTACTTTCTCCTCGGCTTTCAGCCTTCATCACAAAAAATACAAATGCAAAACCAAACAATAAAACTAGCCCTGTGAATATAAGGTTTAATGTAACCTTATATGTTTTGTTACAATTAGGACAGTTTTCCTCTTTAGCAAATCCCTTTCCTAGACTATACTTTAATAATGTAAGATAACTTATATTTTCCTTACAGTATGGACATTTTTTCATAAATAACCCTCTTTTCTATTTAATTCTACCTTAATATAATTACATATAATACCTATTAAGTAAATACATTACATATTAACAATTTATGTATAATTAGTTAATTTATCAAATTCAATAATACATCAAGTGATTCTTACCATCATGTGGAGTTTGTGAATTTTAACATTAAACCATCTGATGCTTAGAAGAACTTATCTAGGGGTGTAGCAGTGCTTATTTCCCACATGCAGAGGTGTGGAGATCAGATAAATTCTGAATATAGTTATATAGACTTTAAAATGCAATTTATTATCATTTGAATTTTTATTCATTTGGATTAATTTTTCTATAGATTTATCTAAAAAAAGATGGTATTATATCAAAGTGACAAAACACAAACTAAAGATTAAGAAAAATGCTTCTTCTGTAAAATAGATGCATTCCATAGGAGGAAAACGAATGAAGACAAGCTTTGTAGATATAGTGAAAGAATATGCAATAATAACCTTAGGAGTTTTATTAGTAGCAATAGGATTACAATATTTTTTAAGTCCTAACCAAATTGCAGCAGGGGGATTAAGTGGTATGGCGCTAATAGTTAATCACTTTGTACCTGAATTAACTGTTGGAACTGTACTTTTTATTGGTAATTTAGTATTATATGTTATTTCATTTTTAGTTATTGGAAGAGATTTTGGATTTAAAACTATTTATGCAAGTTTTGGTTTATCAGTAGCTATGGATGGACTAGCTGCAATGACAGGACCAATAGCTGTAACAAGAAATCCATTATTTGCAGCACTTGGGGGAACAGTTTTTGTAATTATTGGACTTTCAGTGGTTTTTGCAAGAAATGCATCAACTGGTGGAACTGATATATTAGCAAAAATCCTTACAAAGTATACAACTTTAAATATTGGAATTGCACTTTTCTGTGTAGATTTATTTGTAACTCTTTCAGGTGGAATTGTATTTGGAATGAATAAAGGATTATACGCTTTATTAGCAGTTGTGTTAAATGGAATATTTATAGATAGATTAATTGCACTTTTAACAAAAAATAAAGATGTACAAGGTATACAAGAAGCATAATATGATATAATAAAAAGGATTAACTTAAAAGTTAATCTTTTTTTGTTTACATGAAGTTATTATTAGCAATTGGAGTGATTTGGTAAATGGTATTTAATACCACGACATGTGTCGCACTTTTGAAAGTATTATTAAGGAGATTTTAAATATGAAAAATTGGAAAGATGGAGCAATAAATAAGAAGTTTTTAGCTTCCTTTAGTGGAGGAAAGGATAGTAGTTTAGCTTTATATAAGGCAATGGAACAGGGAGAAGCCCTTGGTATTATTGTTATGATGGAAGAGGGAGGAGAAAGAACTAGGGCTCATAGCTTATTTAAGGATGTATTAAATGCACAAGCTAAGGCTATTGGGTTACCTCTTTTTACAGGGGCAGCAAGTTGGGGAAATTATGAAAAGGAATTTGTTAAGATTCTAGAAATGGGAAAGGAGCTTGGTGCTGAGGTTGTTGTAACTGGTGACATTGATGTTCCAGAGCATGAGTGTTGGCATGAGAGGGTTACATCAAGCTGTGGGCTAGGTCTTTCTATGCCTTTATGGAAAAGAAATAGAGTAGAGGTTGTTAGGGAGTTTATTGATTTAGGCTTTATAACTAAGGTTGTTACTGTAAATACTTCTAGAGGCATGAATGAAAGTGATCTTGGAAAAATTTTAACTCACGAGTATATTGATGAGCTTCAGAAAAGGGGTGTAGACCCTTGTGGAGAAAGTGGGGAATTTCATACTGTGGTTATTGATGGTCCTCTATTTAAGGAGAAACTTAATGTAATTGAAGATGGAATTACAACTGAGGGAGAATATATATATTTAAAACTTGCTGTAATATAATAGAAAAGATGAGGTGCTTTAACCTCATCTTTTTATATTCTTAATCATCATCATTGTTGTCATCATCGTTATTATCATCATTGTCATCATCACCATCATCAGAACTTGTATTATTGCTATTAGTATTTGGAGTTACTGATGGTGGTGGAGTAGGTTTAGGTGATGTTGGTTTAGGCTTAGATGGAGCAACTGGTTTCACTTCCTCAATATGATCATCATCTAAATTATCATTATTATCCTCTAAAATATCCTCAATTTCCTCTATAATATCCTCGTTTGTGGTTTTATTTAAAAGTTCAATTAGCTCAGGAACAGATAATTTTTTTAGTTTATCCTCCAATATATCATCATCATCTAACATTAAGAGTGCTTCATATTTTCCAAGAGAAATTCCTTCCACCTTTGAATTGTTTAAAGAGTTTGTGCTTCCTTTAAAATATTCTACTGAGTAGTCATCAAAGCTTGATTTTATAACATTTTTAACATCTTCCTCAAATCTATCATCTGAGATATCATCTATAAATGTAAATCCAATTATTACAGAATCTTTGTTGGTTGAATTACTAGCTTGTATAAGCTCCTTTAAGTTAGTAATACCATCATTTAAATTTTTCCCGTTTAATTCACCAAGTGAGAGTTTAGAACCATCATCATTTAAACCCTCTACCTTTGTTATAGTTTGATTTTTATCTATTTCAATTGATATACTTGGATTAATATCTACGGTAATTAAGGCATAGGAATTAAAGTTATTTGAATTTCTAAATGTTGGTGATATAAGGACAAACATTAACATAGCAACAGCCATTAAAGGAGTGAGTATGTACTTTAATTTTTTGCTCTTATTTTCACTTTTTGATACCATAATATCTTCATCTAAAAAATAAATGCTTGTACCAATTTTCATATCAGTTTTAGAGTTTATTTTAACAATCGTTCCATCATCCTTAAGTACAAAGGCGTGGGATTTCTTTAATTCTATTATTAGACCTTTATGATACATTTTAACACCTCCTATTGTTTTATCCATAACTTCAAGTTTCTATAATTTTTAAAATAAATTATTACTACAGAAAGTATAAAGCTTTTACTTCTTTTTAATATTTTTTCAGTTACTACATATTTAAGTGAAATTTGTTTAATTGGTAATCTTTTTTTAGTGTAAATAAAGGTGGTTAGGGGAGTGTCAACACTTACTTTTTTAGAAATAGATATAGCATTGTTTCTTGTATCCTCATGTTTTGGAGCAGTTTCAGCTAAATCTTCTAAAGTAAGATTGAAATATGTTAATTCTTCCTTAAACTCCTGTATTTCCTGTAATAACTCTTCTTTATCATCTTCATTTGAAGAGTGGGAATCATCCTTAAAATCCACACCTTGTTCTTTTAAAACCTCAAGTGAAGAGTTTTTAGAGTGCTTATTTTCTTTTAATAAGTAGTTTTTAATCCTGCTTGATATTACAAGCTTAGCAAAGGAATGAAATTTACCTTTACTTTCATCATATTTTTCTACGGCCTCTGTGAAAGCTAATAAACCAATAGAAAATTCCTCATCATTTTCTAGAGAAACATATTTGCCAGTAATTTCTGAAATTGTTTTTATAATTAGTGGCATATGTTCCTCAATAAAGAGATCATTAACTTTTGAGTGAGGGGATGTTTTTGATAACATTATTTTCCTCCTGTAATTATGCATTTGTAAAAATTTGCTCCTAACTTAAAGCTAGGAGCAAATATTATATTAACATAAATATTAAATATGTTAAACTAATTATTAATTATCATCATCGTCATTGTCATCATCACTGTCATTATCATTATCATCGTCATTGTCATCATCACTGTCATTATTATTATCATCGTCATCATTGTCATCATAGTTATTATTGTTGTTAACTGGTGGCTTTACTGATGGTTTCACTGGTGTCTTTATATCATCGTCATCATCATCATCATCGTTATTATTATTGTTGTTAGCTGGTGGCTTTACTGGTGACTTTATATCATCATCATCATTATCATCATTATCATCTTTATCATCATTATCATCTTTATCATCATCAAGATCATTGTCATCTTTATCATCATCAAGATCATTGTCATCTAGATCATCTTTATCATCCCTATCATCATCTAAATCAACTCCATAGATTCTTTCAAGCTCATCCTCTAATAAATCGTCCCAGTCATCTCCATATTTATCTTTAAGCTTCTTGTCCCAATCATCCCCATAAAGGGCTTCAAGCTTATCATCCCAGTCATTACCATATGCGTTGTTAAGTTTATAGTTTATACCTCTTGTTACTTGTGGTGCTTCAGGTGAAATAGTGTTAGCATATGATGTAACAGCTGTAGTTCCTCCAAAAATTGCAATTAATGCTCCTATTACTAATGATTTCATTTTAAAATCCTCCTAAAAATTATTTATATTATTAAGTACAAATCCATTTTAAATTTTGGGTACTTTTTCATACTAATATTAAATACAAAGTTAAGTTTGTATTTAGGTACCTTTATAAAAACTTTTTCAATATAAGATACAAAGTGAAAAATTTGTTTAGGTACCTTTTAAAAAATTTCTTAAAATGTTTTGTACAATATACTATACAAATGGAAAAATAGATTTAGGGACTTTTTTAGAAAATATTTAAATTATTATTACTCATGTCATAGGAGTGGGAGAACTAATTCATATTAAAGGAAGTTAAACAGGACTCCAAGAATTTCAGATTGACTATTGATATGGCGGGTTATCTTTATGTGAGTAACTCCAGGTGCTACAGAAAACATGCTTGCAGAATTATCTCCATGAATATTAAATAAAAAGTTTCTATCCTCTAAAACTTCATATTTATAGTTAGTTATTTGGTGATGTGAAAAGTTTGCTATTGCATCCCAAGGGGTAATGTTTAGGGTATCATAGAGTTTATCTTCTTTATGAAGTCTATAAATGAAAGTGTAGTAGGTGAAATGGTGGTGATAATATTCAGCTAATTTGTTATTTTGAACATCATACATGTAACCAAATTGACAAAGGAGAGCCTCAGTATCATCTTTAATTTTATGATTATGCAGCTGCTCAATAAAGGTATTAACATAACAATCATCACTATCAAGTCTTGAGAAGTATAGTATATCATATCCATGGATAAGTTTTTTCAATGTGTCTTCAAACTCACTAATTGATACGAAAATAAAGTTATCAGGAAGGGGAGGGAATTTGTTTAGAGCCTCAAATACAAGATCCCTTGTTAAATCATTATAAATAAGAAGTGCAGTAAAATCTTGGTCTGTTTGATTGATTAATGAATTTGCTGTAAAGTTCATATATATACCAAGCCTATTATCAATCCATTCTTTAGTTTTGCAGCTATCCACAGTTGTAGCATAATATGTGTTTCTATTAGCGTTCATAATGTTAAACTTTGATGCAATAATATATTTAGTCTTCATATATTCCTCCATAATATAATAGTTTTATCCATATAGTATATTTAAAAATGAGGAAGTGGTGAAAAATAAAACAGTAGCAGATAATGCTACTGAAAATTATAAGTTTTATTAGGAACAAGTAGACTTTGAATTATAATTTCTAAAATCGCTAGGAGTAAAACCAGTATTTTTCTTAAATGCTCTTCCAAAGCTTGCAATTTCAACAAATCCACATCTTAAGGCTATTTCAGATATAGGAATTCCAGTATCTCTCAAAAGAAGAGAAGCTAAATGCATTCTAAGCTTTTGAAGATAGGACATAGCAGATTCACCAGTTACATTATACATTCTTTTTTGTATAATATTTTTATTGATTCCAAGAGACCTAGAAATATCATTAATAGAAATTTTATTTTGTATATTATTATAAAGATATAATAATATTTCATCCCCTTCATTTGATTTAAGAGAAAGGAGGGACGTATTAATCAATAAGGATGAAGAAAATTGTCTATCAATAAATATTAGAACCTCTAAAAGATATGATCTAGCTCTACAAGGCCAATATGAATCAGGTTGATTAATTAGTTGATCTTTTAGATTATTAAACATATTTAAAAGGTTAACAGAAGTATCGCTTGGTATTTGCCTATGGTTTATTTTTTTAATAAATGGGGTAAATAATGCAATATCCTGTATATCAGTTTGAGTAAGCTCACCTATTCTATTTGTAATATTTATAAAGTTAAGCTTTGAATTAATTGAGTTTGGATGGAAAAAGATACATTCTCCATATATTCCTTCTAATGATTTAAATGAAACCTTGTCCTCATTATTGAAAATAAAAAGTGAAGGTGATATAAAACCACTTGTAGTACCATTTATAGTAATAAGTCCATTTCCTTTGTGAATAAGTAGGATTTTAAAGTTATTTTCATCATTTATATAGTTAATAAAATCATTTTTAACTGAGATGTTTAATCTCCAATCATTTATTTTTCCATTAGCTTTAGTAGAAAGCAAAGCACCCACCTCCAAATTGTTATAAATTGACATTAAGTAAATGATAACATAAAAGAAGATGGGTTTCTATAGTAAGTTTATATATTAGTTAAGTTCAATTCTTTCATCAATTTTTAAAGGTTTTAAATTGTCTAAATTAATATCTGAAACCTTCTGTTTTCTTCCATGAATAGGAATTATATTTTTAGCATTTATAATTTTCGCACATTCTTCCATTTCTTTTATGCCCATATTAAATTCACCATCGTAAGGTAAAAGAGCATAATCTAAATTCATAGAAGATAGATTTTTCATTTCATCAATTTTAGAAGTATCTCCAGCGTGATAAATCTTTTTGCCATCAACCTCAATTACGAATCCAACTGAGCTAGCTTTTCCATGATTTGAGTTGTAAGCTGGAACAGCAGTAATTTTGAAGCCTTTCTCTTCAAAGGTTTTGTACTCTCCATTTTTTAAAACATCATCAACTCTAAAGGTTTTACATCCCTCATTTTGTGTTATTAATGATATTTCATTATGATCCTCATGTTCATGAGTAATTAATATAATATCAGCTTTTTCATTATAGTTACCCATATATGGGTCTATATAAAGTACAACTCCATCCTTTGAAATTATTTCAGTACTTGCTTGACCCATAAATTCTAATAGTGTTTTACCCTTTGGAGCTTCTACAGTTGTTTTGGCTTCTTCTTTCTTCTCCCCACATGCTACAAATGTAGTTAATAAAAACATTGATAGTAATAATGATAAAAATTTTTTCATAAATCAATTCCCCCTTAATTATATATGAGTTAATTATAAGGGGAAAAGAGTAGATTTTTAATGTCTAAGATGCACAAAAAGTATGCAAAAAAGCATTTTAATTCAAAAGTTCATAAGGAACTTATATATAGTTTCTATAATTATAATATGAAAAAGAGATTGCCCAAGATTTCTTGAGTAATCCCTTCTATGGAGGCGCCACCCAGATTTGAACTGGGGGATAAAGGTTTTGCAGACCTCTGCCTTACCACTTGGCTATGGCGCCCTATCACACTATTTATTATATGATGAATACTTAAAAATATTCATAGATTTTAAAAATAAATTTTTTTGGTTAATTTTTCTTGTTTATATTAATAGTATATGTAGTGGGTATAAATTTGATACATTTAATTTAAAAACAAACCCAGTATAAGGAGGAGTTATGAAAAAGTCAGTTATTGCAATAGCTGTAGCAACAGTTATTCTAATAGGGGGTACAACTGTAGCCAGTGCTGCTAAAAATGGTAGAGATAATGCAAATGATAAATGTAAAAAAGTTGCATGTGAAAAAAAGGAAGATTGTAAAAAGGAACTTAGAGAAAGAAAGCACAGAGGAAATAAGGATTCAAAAGGAAAGGGAGAATGTAAAAGAAATAAGGATTGTAAAATGGACAAAGGTCTTAACTAAAATAAAGGTGAGTAGCTTATACAAAACTACTCACCTTCATTAATTAGTTACTCATTTTAATAGAAAAGCTTTGAGAATTTTCAAGATTACGTGCAATATAAACTAAGTCATAAATATCTATGATTTTATCAGAGTTACTATCATAAATAAACTTATATCCATCATCTTCAAACTTTTTATTATAGCTTGATGATGTTATAGAAATATCAAGAATATCAACAAAGGTATCCCCATTAACATCTCCCTCAATTGGGGAGCAAATTATAAGCTCATTATCCTTCTCTAAATAAAGAACTCCATCATTGTTGAAGAATATAGGATTATAGGAGTTAACTCCATCAAAGGAAGCATATAAATTCCTATTTAATAAATAAAGTCCATTTTTTCCAGAGGCAATAGCCCCATTATTAGAAATAGCATATATAGACTCATCAAAGGTTTTAACATAGCTATTTAAATCATTCATATTAATAACATGATCCTTAAAGATTAAGACATTATTCTTCTCAAATAAGAAAATAGGAGTAAACAGTGGATCACGACCAATTATGTGATAAGGGTATTCAACTTCATTAACCTTAGTAAACGTAGTACCATCAATAGAATATTTAGAGATTCCAGTGATCATATTACCAGCATCAAAGCCAACTTGTTTATGGGTGTAAAAATTTTTTCCTTCACTATCAAAGGTTATTCCACCAACTGAGGTAAGCTCTGTACCATAATTAATAGGGGATAAGGTTTTGTCATCAAAAACATAAAGTTTAGGATTGAAGTCCCCATCAACCACAAAAATTAAATTATTATTAATATAAATTTGCTTTTCTGCAAAGTCCCTACAGTTTTTTGGCATATCAAAATTAATATGCTTAAAAATCTTAGAATTAAGATTATAAGAAGTAACTGTCATATATGGATGGTTATTGGCAATATATAAGGTATTTTCATCCTCAGATAAAGTAATTGAAGATGGTCTATAAGGAAGCTCAACAACATTAGTAATAGTGTTTCTATTAGTATCTAGCTCATAAAGCCTATTGAAGGTTTTTTCAACAATATAGGCTTTGTTCTTTGTTTTTGAATGAACACTACTAACAATATCTCCATATATCTTATTTTCATTTTGAGGAATTGTATTATAATCATGTATGGTAATTAAATTAAAAATAGTTTCATTACTTTCTTTCTTAATTCCCCATAAACCAATTGGGGTAAGCTTAATTTCATCAACAGGTGATGGGAAGTTAAAATCTCCAAGCTTTGTAAAGGTATCATAACTATAAACACTAGAAACACCCTCATTGTTAACTCCATAGAATACATTTTTTGAAGGGTTAAATTCAAGAGAGTGAACATAATCCTTAATTGTATATAAATAGTTTAAATCATAGTTATCATTTAATCCTTGTGAAAATACTACTCCTGAACTAAAAATAACATATTTATTATCAGGAGAAGGGAAGAATGAAGTTGTTATAGCATAATCACCATGGTAAGGGGAATCTGTAGAATTTATAAATTTACCATTTGATAGAGTATGTTTATCAATATCAGCAGGCGATATACCACTTTCAACACTATAAAGTATTTTTTCATCATTTGATAGCTTTAATGATGAATTAGAAAATGAATAGGTACTACTTACTTGCATTTTTGTAATTTCTGAATAACTTTTTATGTCTGAATGTTGACCTGAACCACTACTTACATAAATAAATCCTTTTGAGTCTACAGCAATATCATATGGATCTTGGTTTATTTTAAAAGACTTTGTAGTGGTTAAGTTAGAAGGATTAACTATGGAAATTTGACCTTCACGAGGGTCAGTAGCATAATAGTCATGTCCTGATATTAATTGAGCTACATAAAGCTTATTATTTTTTAGTTCTATGGTTTCGATTGTTAAATCAAACTTAAGAGTTGTATAAGCTCCAGTTGATAGATCAATCTTATAAAGGTTTGTCCCATTTTCTTCAATAGCATATAAAGTATCCCCATTTAGATTAGTTACACTTTCCTTTATTTTAAAGGGTAGTGTAAAGGATGGTGTTTGTGGTGGTATTGCAACTGTGTGAATTGGTTGAAATAGAATAAGTAATTGAATAATTGTTAAGGTTGATAGTAGTAATTTTTTCATTATTAAATAGCCTCCTTTATTATATTAAGTATATATTAAATAAAAGCTTAGAAGGAGTCAACATATTATGTAAAAAAAGTTATTAACAGGAAATTAATATTTACTTTATAACTTTGAAGAGGGAGTTATAAAGTAATTTTAATCATTAGATAAAGTTAAAAAAATTCACATTACTCCATATCACCAATAGAAAAACTTATCTATGCAGGTAGAAACACTGAAAAAAATTACTATAGAAAAAATATATAATTTATGGTAAAATTAACTAAGGAATAATAATCCAAAAATCTGAATAAAATCCTATCATTTCACATAAGCATATAAGGATATCTCTAAAGAGGGTATATAGTATATACAAGCTCCCCTAAGTGATAAAAAATAATTATAGTAGTATTAATGGAAAATTTGAAAATATTTTAATAATTCAATCTATGAAAACATTTAAAAAAAAGGTATAATATACATAAGTTCTAAAAAGGGTAATAACAAAAAGTAATATAATTGAATATAATAGTTTGGACATTAAAACCAAGGGGGTTTTTTATGATATTTATGGGTGAAAAAGTCATATCCTCAATTACTAGCAATCTAGAAGCAGAAAAACACAAACATCATATGATGCAAGTATTTATTGCAATAGAGGCAGGGTTTGACATTAAGGTTTTGGGAAAAAAACTTAGTTGCAACTTTTTAGTTGTAGATTCAAATGTAGAACATGAATTTAAATGTAATGATAACCTTGTTTTTACAATGGTTATTGAGGCAACATCTAATATTGCAGAAGAAATAAAAGAAAAATATATTAAAGATAATGACTATTATATTTTTTCAGAAGAATGTTTCGAAAGGGTAAAGGAACAATGTTTAAATCTTCTTGAAAACAATGAAAAATACAATGGGTTTTTAGAGTACTTTTATGACATATTAGAACTTAAGAACAACGCTTTTCATTCCTATGATGATAGGGTTGTAGAAATTTTAAAGGTAATTAATGAATGTGATTGTACAGATCATTCTCTTGAAAGATATTCTAGAGAGGTTTATTTATCTCAAAGTAGACTAGCTCATTTATTTAAGGAGCAAACAGGAATACCTCTAAAGAGCTATATTGTACTTCATAAATTAAAGAAAGCATATGAGTTTATTTTAAAGGGGGACAACATTACAGAGGCCTCCTATAAGGCAGGATTTTCTACTCCTTCACACTTAGCTGAAACAAATAAGAAGTTAACAGGAATGAGTGTAAGGGGTGTAGTAAAAGATAGCGATTTTTCGAAAGTTTCAATTAAATAATTAATATAAAATACACCTAAAGAAGTAATTCGGAGGGTGTTATTTTATGTTAGAGTATTTAAAGGAAACAGAGTTATTAGACTATAGTTCAAAAGAGATAGCTGAACTTATAAACAAAAGAGGGTGGAGGGCTTTAAATGATTATAATAAAATCTTAAACATCTATACTTTTTGTAAGGATGAAATAAGATTTGGTTATAATAAGAGGGATGAGCTTACTTCATCAGAAATCCTAAAGGATGGATATGGACAATGCAATACAAAGAGCATACTTTTAATGAGCCTTTTAAGGGGTGTTAATATTCAATGTAGGCTTAGGGGCATGACGGTAGATAAATATATGCAAAAGGGAATTTTAAAAGGAGTATATTTTTTACTATCACCAAAGGAAATTGTTCATACTTGGGTAGAGGTGCTCTATAATAATGAATGGATTCCACTTGAGGGAGTAATATTAGATTCTATTTATTATGAGGGTCTAATAAAGAAATTTCCAGGATGTAGTGGAAGATTTTACGGGTATGGTGTTGCCACTAATGATTTTAAGGAACCTGGTACAACTTTTAATGGAAAGGCAACCTTTATTCAAAGTAAATCAAAAATAAGAGAAATTGGTGTTTTTAATTCACCAGATGATTTCTTTAAGGATAATTCTCAGAAGTTTAATTTTATTCAAAGTTTTTTTTATACCAATGTAATAAGACATATTATGAATAGGACAGTTAGAAAGATTAGATAAAAACTATACAGGAGTTAAGAATGTGAGATATACAGTTCATTCTTAACTCTTTTAAACTAAATATTGTTTGATGTTACTTTTAAATATATAATAATATTATATGGATTTTAATGAGTATTAATGGAAAGGGGATAAGGGTATGAAGGATAAAAAATTATATATTATTATAATTTCAGTTGGAATTGCCATAGTATTAGGAGTACTTGGAGTTTACTTTATGGGTAAAAACGACATTAAAGATAAATCAGTTGAAGCAACAAAAAAATACTTTGAACTATTAAATAGTAAAGAATACAAACAAATGTATGAACTATTAACAGATGAAAGTAAAAAATCAATTAGCGAGGAAGAGTTTATAAAGAGAAATAAAAACATTTATGAGGGAATAGAAGCTAAGGATATTAAGGTGGAAACTAAGGATATATTATCAGAAGGTGGACAAGTTCAAGTTAACACTTATACAACTATGGAAACTCAAGGGGGAAAGGTTGAATTTGATAATAAATTTACTTTAGATGGAGAGAGTTATAAAGTAAAGTGGAGTTCGAATCTAATTTTTCCTGAGCTTAATAATGACTATAAAGTAAAGGTATCCACAACTAAAAGTAAAAGGGGAGATATACTTGATAGAAATGATAAAAAGCTTGCAACAGATTCATTTATAGGGGAGGTTGGAATTGTTCCTGAAAAAGTAACAACTTCAATTGATAACGTAATTTCACAAGTGGCATCTGTATTAAATATACCAGTGGATTTTGTAGATTCTAAGGTAAAGGCTGATTATGTTAAACCATATATGCTAGTCCCTATAAAGAAGCTTTCATTAAGTGATGAAAGAATAGGAGTATTAAAGCAAATTGGTGGAGTTGTTATTAATGAAAGGGATGGAAGAGTTTATCCT
>JBOFVP010000062.1:0-1584 GCA_051653165.1 Clostridium sp. | reverse complement strand
CATATAAGTGTTTATCATCCTCACCAATTATAATTATCTTATCTGAATTACTATAATCAGATGTTTTAGTTAAGGCATTAAGTATAAATAATAACTTTCCTTGGAAGTCTAATTCTCTTCTAACTGGAATTATGTGATACTTAACATCATTATATAAATAGCTACCAGCAACACCGATTGTAGTTGATTTCCACTCAACATTAGATAGGTTAAGCTCATCAATAATTTTTAAAGCAAATTGATTTCTAGCTAGATACTTTTTAATATCTTCTAAAATACATGAATCAGTAGGTTTCCAATTACAATTGAAAGGTCTATT
Source organism: Clostridium sp. (assembly GCA_051653165.1). Classification (GTDB taxonomy): domain Bacteria; phylum Bacillota; class Clostridia; order Clostridiales; family Clostridiaceae; genus Clostridium. The sequence continues at coordinate 1,265 of JBOFVP010000062.1, read as the reverse complement.
TTTTAATATAATATTACCGTTCTTTGCTAATGTATATGCTTTTAAATTAGTTTCATCTGTTGTTAGATCACTTTTGAAAGCAAACCTAGAACATATAAGCATTTTATTATATTTTGTTACTAGCTTGGTTATTTCTCTTTGATGAATATCTATACCTCTAACTAAATTAAGATATTGTGTTAACTGCCTGCTAGTACTATATTGAAGTAAATATATTGCGTATATAAGCTCAACATCAATAGCTTTTATCTCATCAGGTTTAATCCATGAGAATTTATACTCACTTTTTCTAATTTCACTTACTATTTCTTCGTTAGGATACATAGCAAATGGTGAGCAGCTAACTCTTACATCCTTATTTTCAGTATATAAATTACTCATTATAGAACTCCAATAATATCGCCATTGATTCTTTGTTTTTCAGGTCTTATTCTAGTTATCTTAACTTGAACCATGTCATTAGGCTTTACTCTTACTCCAGGGGCAAATTCACAGTAAATATCAAGATGTGGAGTTAAAGAACAATGAATTCCCTTATCAGTAACAGCTTTAACTTTAGCTATGTGTATTTCATATAGTTCAATATCACTAGCTAATTCATCAAATGTAGGTAGTAAAACCTTCCTATTAAAAATTAAATGAGAAATTTCATCATCAGTATTTCTTTGTAATTCAGCTACTTTAACATAAACTTTATCACCAACACTAACGTGATCTGATAAATTCTTAATGAAAATTGATTCAAGATAAGGTTTTGGTATCATTCCATAGGTATCTCCCCCTATGCATACGAAGACTCCTTTATTTTCATCAATTCTAGTAACTATACCATGTACGTTATGTCCTACTCTAAGAGCTTTAAATCTATCTCTAATATCTTTTATAATACTTTTTCTTTCAACATTAACTATATCATCAGCTACAGATTTAACCCTAAAAGATACATAAGTACCAACCTTAGTTTGGGCCCAATGTCTTCTTACAGTTGCATCAGTAACAGTGAAATCTTCTATATCTAATCTACATGGAACACCATTACAAACAATTTCTAAGCTACCATCTCTATAAGCTCTCTTACAAAAACCAGTAAATACAGTGTTTTGATTAATAGAATTTTCTAAATCAGTTTTAAATTGATTAGCAGAAATATCCTCATAATTAACCTTTTTGTTAAACTCAAGTAGTTCAGTATTAATTTTAAAATCTAGTCCCATATAGTAGTACCCCCTGCATATTTTTATTTTGAAAACAACAAAACTCATTCT
>JBOFVP010000061.1:0-1038 GCA_051653165.1 Clostridium sp. | reverse complement strand
GTAGACTTACCACTTCCCATCATTCCTACTACAAGTGCATTATATGACTTTCTAATCTCATTTCTTGTGAATAAATCAAATAATACATTCCCACCTGTTCTTGTAGTTCCAATATAGATACCTGTTGGATCTGTTAATTCAGAATAATGGAATGGATATCCTCCCCCTAAAGCAAATGATGGAATTTGTTTTCCCTGCCTATTTGGTAATTCCTTAGATTGCTCTGTAGCACCCTTAAATAAAGCTTTCCACTCATATTCTTGCTCATTAAGGAATACTGAACCCCTAAAGCCTTCATTAGTTAGATTTTCAACTATATGCTTAACTCTATCTTCTAATTCCTTAGAAGTCCTAGCTGATACATATAATCTGATTGTAACTAGCTTTATTACTTCATCTGATTGAGTTATTTCTTCAACTAAATCAGTTAAATTTCTTGATTCAGCAGCTGCATTAATTTTATCTACATTATCATTTATGTGATAATATCTATCCGTTTGCTCTCTTATTGATTTATTAAGTTTATCAAGAGAAACTTTTCTATCTTCTGTAGCTATGTCAACTGTAGCAACTACATCTTCATATGATAAAATACTCTCTAACCAAAAATTATCTACATAAGTAGGTAGATCATATATTTGAATACAAGCTTCATATCCATCACCTTTAACTACCTGTCTATCTTCGAACTTTATCCCACCAACAGGCTGTATTTTTTTAATCAGATATGGATTATAATTAATCTCTTTAGCCATACTAACTCCCCCTAATTCAACTTAGTATTGAAATTGTTCAACTTAAATAATATTTTCAACTTCTTTTCTAACTCAATTTCTTCAACCTTGAAGGCAACATTTTGATTTATATATAAAATTCTTTCTCTATCCTCAATTTCTTCCTTATTACTAGCAAAAATCATGATGTAAAACTCTTTATCGAATCTATTTTGTTCTAAGAATATTAACTCATCTAACTTTCTTTGTAAGAACTTCTTAGCTATTGGATTAGTTGTTACTTTAAGATTCTTTTCTATGTGCA
>JBOFVP010000060.1:0-1581 GCA_051653165.1 Clostridium sp. | reverse complement strand
GTGATTAGTTAGGTGTATATAAAGAATATTTTTTGGTTTTGCATATAAAGTATAATTAAAAGTAAAAAAATAATAAAAAATACAATAAAAATATAATTAAAAGTAAAAATAATGCTTGAATGATAATTAGACATAATATAAAATATATTTAGAGAAAAAATACGAGAGATATGATGGAGGGACAATATGAGTAAAGAAAAGATATATACAATTAATGCAAATGCAGATGGAGGGAACTATAGTATTAAAGTACTAATAGGAGAATCTTACGGTAAATTTACAAATGCATTTATTTCGGCTGACAGAAGTGAGGTAAAAGCTACATTAGAAAATGAATCATATGTTGGTAGAAAAAAAGAGGATATATATAATTCTTTATTTGTATCTTTTAAACTTCAAGGAGATGAGCCAGTTGAATTCATGTTTGATACTAGAGCTTTAGGTATTGAAGGAAGCCAATACAGAGCTAATAAAGAAAAATGTAATGATAAGCAATTGGTAATGAATACATTATTATCTGTAGCTGTAATGCAATTAGTAAACATGGATAAATCAGAATATCAAAAGGAAATGAGCTTTGATATAAACTTATCTACTGGATTACCAGTTAAAGAGTGGTTTACTAAAGGAGATAAGGAAGCATACGCTGGATTATTCAAAGGAAAGCATGTTATAGAATTTAAAGATAGATATATGAAAGAAGAATTAGGAATTGAAAAGCTAAATATCAATGTTAAAGATGTTGATGTTCAAATAGAAGGTATTGCAGCATTAGAGCTTGTATCAGATGTTGAAAGTATCGAAAAAGAAGAAATAGTTAATTATGCAAATAAAGAAATCGCAATTATAGATATTGGACAACATACAACTGATATTGCTGGTGCTAAGTATGTATATGATAGAAGAGATAAGACTTTAAGTCTTGAAACTTCAAGAAAGTTAGTTGATGGAATTAATATCGGAATTGGTGATGTATTAGAGGATGTAGTTGAAGAAATTCAAAAATCAAAAATTGTAGATAGAAATGAAGAATTAACACCAGAGCATATATTAGAAGCAGTAATGGAGTTTAATGGAGTATTAACTTCATGTGGAGCTAATATTGGAGCAATATATGAAAAACATATGACTGCTTTTGCTAATAGAATAGCTGAGTATTTTGTTAGAATGTGCGATGAAGCAGGAAGTAGACAAAGATTAAACTTAGTTTTACTTTCAGGGGGAGGATCTAACGAAGAGATAATAGTTAAGTCTTTCAAAGAATTTATAGCTAAAAATGAATACAATTCAGAGATAGTGGATGTTATGAATGAATACTGTGAGCCTGTATATGCAAATGCATTAGGATATGACAAGATGAGTAAATTCAATAGATAAACTTTACTAATAGGCTCTGTATAGGGCCTATTTCTACATATTAGGAGGTGTGATTAATGGCAAGAGGAAGAAAGAAACAAGAAGTTGAAGTCGGTTATGTAAAAGAGAGATTTATAGTTGATTTAATTCTTAGTGAAGAAGAACTAGCAGAGATTAATGAAATAGGAAAAACTAAATACATATCTGATTTAGTTAAAAAGGATT
>JBOFVP010000059.1:0-1139 GCA_051653165.1 Clostridium sp. | reverse complement strand
TGATGTTTTTTTTACGGCCTCTTCAGTTATAAAGCTGTTAATTTCAAAAATTTCATTAAACTTAACATCTTGTGTTCTTAACCAAGGTACTGTTCCATTTAAATAAAATTTCTCTTCTCCTTTTTTAGGAGTTCCTCCTGAACATCCTTTCTTAACTACACTCTTAAGTAATACTCTTTCTGAAAATTTATTATTAATCAGCAAACTATCTCTATAATATTCATACTGCTGTTTTCTCATTGTAAGCTCTGCTGTAAGCTCTGCTGTAAGCTCTGCTGTAAGCTCTGCAAATGTATCTAAAATACGCACAATCTCCTCTTGGACTGGTAATGGAGGTAGGGGGATTTGTAATTTATATATTTCATTAGCCTTTAACGCAGGTATCCCTGCACCATGTTGACATTCCATTAATTTATTTTGCATACTTTTAACAAAATGAAAAACGTATTTATTGTTAAGAAAATTATAATCAGGCTGTAAATAATAACAATGTGCATTTGCCCAAAATTTTGTTTTTATAAATTGAACAAATCCAGCAGAAGCTCCTCCTTGACTAATAATTATTGTATTAGCTTCTACATTGTAATTATTTGTAAACCCTGAATAATTAGTCCCTCCATTGTAAGCGGGATAATCCCCTTCTTCTAGTAAATTTTCTTTATTCAATTGTTTTCCTTTTAATATCTTACAATAAAAACCTAAAGAAATATACTCCACCCCATCAGGGCATAGCTCATTGATTAGTTCCTCTAACTTGCTCATATTATTCCACCTCAATTTCAGAAACTATCTTATCTATTTCAATACGAAGTCTATCTATATTGCTTACCGTTGCTTTTATTTTAGCATTTAGTTCTGTTATATTTATAACCTCTCTTGTATCTTTTTGCTCTACATAAGTGTTTACAGAAAGGTTGTAATCCTCTTCAGCTATTTTATCAGTATCAACAGATTTTGAAATGTGGTCAATATCCTCTTTAGTATCAAATATTCTCAGAATCTCTTCAATATGCTCCTCTGTTAAAATATTATTATTTGTTTCTTTCTTGAAGAAATCCTCTCCACTAGCATCTATAAATTGAGTTTTAGAATCTTTTTTGCTCTTAGAAAGAATTAATATATTAACAGCTATTGAAGTA
>JBOFVP010000058.1:0-11185 GCA_051653165.1 Clostridium sp. | reverse complement strand
CTAGCATATGTATGGGTAATACTTATAGGATACAAAGAATTTAGACAATTTAATAAATCTAAATAATAAAAATAGCTCACGAACCACCACAGTCGTGAGCTATTTTTAAATTACATAACCTAATACACTTTGGAATATTTCACCTATTTATCAAATATTATATATAGTAATACTAAATCATAAAGTTTATTAGGAGGAAAAAGAAATGGCAAAAAATAAAAGAGGTAGATCAATAAAGAAAATTGTTAACTGGAGAGGTACATGTCCTCTATGTTCTAGAACTGGAGTTAAGTTACTTTGGGACAAAGAATCAAAGAAAGTTTGTAAAAGATGTGGAAATAAGGTTAAAAGAAGAAGATAATTACCCTTGCATAGTACATACAAATTTTACTGTATGTACTATTTTTATTTATTTTCAAATAGCTATAAGGGAAACCATTTAATCTATTTATATTTATTACAATAATTTATTAAACTATAAATATATTCTATGGTTTTTTTATAATTTGCAAAACAACCTATTTAGATATATTACATTGTCATTTTTTCAGAATTTATTTTATTATTGTAATATTCTACACTAATTGATTTTTTCTAGTTAGAACTATATATTTATAAAATAAAATATCATATTACGGGGGATTATTATATGAATATAAAAGCTAGAAAAATTGCAATTATTGGTTGTGGATTAGTAGGTTCTAGTTGTGCTTTTGCATTAGTAAATCAAAATGTTTGCGATGAATTACTACTTATTGATATAAACGAAGAAAAAGCTAAAGGTGAAGCATGGGACTTAACACATGGCGTTGAATTTATGAGTCAAAGAACTAAAATAAGGAACTCTAATTATTCTGAGTGTGGAGATGCTGATATTGTAATTATAACAGCAGGTGCTGCTCCAAAACCTGGACAAACTAGACTTGATACTTTAGGAGTAAGTGCAAAAATATGTACTACTATAGTTGAACCAATTATGAACTCTGGTTTTGATGGAATATTTGTAATCGCATCAAATCCTGTTGATATTATTGCCTATCATGTATGGAAACTTTCTGGATTACCCAAAAATCAAGTTATTGGTACTGGAACAACTATTGACTCATCAAGATTAAAGAATATTTTATTACCCTACTTAAATAATATTGATGTTAGATCAATACATGCATATTCAATGGGTGAACATGGTGATTCTCAAATGGTTCCATGGTCAAATGTACATATTGCCGGAAAATCATTCTTACAGATAAGAGAAGAAGATGAAGCTTTAAAAAGGCTAGATTTAGATAAAATTGTTAAACAAACTGCCCTAGCTGGTTGGGAGATATATGAGAGAAAGGGAACTACATATTATGGTATAGCTTCTTGCACAGTTGGAATTATTAAATCAATATTCCACGATGAAAAGAAAATACTACCTGTTTCTTCTCTTTTAGAAGGAGAATATGGTGAATGTAACGTATTTTCTGGTGTGCCAACTATTATAGGTAAAAATGGTGCTGAATCAGTTATAGAGATTCCTATGACTGAAGATGAACTGATGAAATTTAAAGCATCAAATAGTACCTTAAGAAAATATATGAAAACTATTGGATACTAAACCTTTAAGATATAGGATAAATTTTATTCTATATCTTTTTTAACATTATTTTCTCTTAATTTCCTTATAATTTAAAATTTTAATATTTTTCAATAAATTTAGTAAATTGGTATTGATTAACTTGTGAATATATGTTAACATTTATCTATCGTTTAAATTTGGAAGGAGGTATATATGATGACAATGAAATTATTTGTAGTTTTTAGAAGAACTAACTTATTAACAAACCTTATTAACTTATGTTCATCAACTATGCCTCAAACTCAAGGTTTTATTGAGTGAAGCCATTTTTAACGTATTTAAAATAGGCTTTTAGTGCACAGTTCGTATGACTGTGCACTTTTTTGACGTTTTCTTATAAATTTTATTTAAACGTTAAAATTAAAATTTTAACAAATTTAAGCAATTTACTAAAAGGGGGACAGAATTATGGAATTAATCAAAGTCTATATGACTAAGTATTGGAAATATCTACTTTTTCCAATGCTCGCTATGTTTTTTGTTATTGGTATCGATTCGTCACTTCCATACCTACAAAAAATATTTTTTGACACAATCTTATTGAAGAAAGACTCTTCACTACTATTAACCTTTATTTTTGTATATGTAGGAATCGCTCTTACTCGAAGTATTATGGGGTATTTCAAAGAGTATATGTTTGATGTTTTTTCTGTTAATGTATCTAGAGAAATCAGATTAGATCTATACAAAAAATTTCAAAGCTTTGAGTTTTCATACTTTGATAAGAACAATACTGGAGAATTACTCTCTAGAATAAGTGAGGACGTTGATATTGTTTGGGAAACTGTTTCATATGGTTTTAGATTATTGATTGAAGGTATAATATTATTTATAATATCTGTTTACCTGATGTCAACGCTAAGCCTATCTTTAACAGTGGTATGTGTATTAGTTTTAATGCCTATATCAATTTTAAGTATTATTGTTGAAAAGAAGTTTTGGGCTGTATATTCAAAAATATCAGACCAAACTGCTGAGATTAATACAACTGCACAGCAAGATATATCTGGTATAAGATTAGTAAAAGCTTTTGCTAGAGAACGTTATGAAATTTCTAAGTTTTTAAATGTAAACAAGCAACTTTTTAAACTAAATCTTGAACAAGCTAAAATAGTTTCAAACTTTATTCCAACTATTGAATTTTTAACAAATCTTGCTCCAATTGCTATGATTTTATACGGTGGATACCTAACTATGAATGGTGAATTAACAATAGGTACCTTAGTTGCTTTCTCTAGTTACATCTTAAATCTTTCATGGTGTGTAAGAATGCTTGGTGGTATGTTAAACCTTCTTTCTCAGAATAAGGCTTCAATGGACAAAATCATTAAAATTCTAAGAAGAGAAAGTAAAATAACTTCTAAAGTAAATGCATATGCCCCTACTGATTTTAAGGGTGATATAGAGTTTAAGAATGTTAGCTTTACTTATAATTCAGAAGTTGTATTAAAAAATATCAATCTTAAAATACCAAATGGCACTACTGTTGCCTTAATGGGACCAACTGGATCTGGAAAAAGCACACTACTCTCTCTAATAGGTCGTTACTATGATGTTATGGATGGTGAAATCCTTGTTGATGGAGTTAATATTAAAGATTGGGATTTAGGTATTTTAAGGGATAATATGGGTGTTGTTTTCCAAGAAACCTTCCTATTCTCTGATACAATAAAAGAGAATATCTTATTTGGACAAGCTGATAATGAAACTGAATTAATTAAAGCTTGTACTGATGCTTGTGCATATGATTTTATACAAAACCTTGAGGCTGGCTTTGATACTGTTATTGGAGAAAGAGGACTTGGTTTATCAGGTGGCCAAAAACAAAGATTAGCTATTACAAGAGCAATTATTAAAAAATCAAAAATATTAGTATTAGATGATTCTACCTCAGCACTTGATATGGAAACTGAATATAAGGTGTTAAAAGCCTTAAAATCAAACAATGAACATAATTTCTCTACATTTATTGTTGCTCATAGAATTTCTGGGGTTAAGGATGCTGATTTAATCTTATTTATGAGAAATGGAGAGATTGTTGAGCAAGGATCACATTCACAACTTCTTGATAAACAAGGAGAATACTATAAAATCTATTTACACCAATTTGGTGATTATGAAAGTTTAATAAAGGAGGGGTTATTAAATGAATAAAATGCAAACTTTAAAAAGATTAGCCTCCTATTTAAAACCATACAAATATAAGGCTCTTATGGTAATATTCCTATTATTAATCGTAATGGGAACTAATACATTAACTCCTTATTTAATGAAGGTTTCTATTGATAACTATGTTTTTAATAATAATATCAATGGATTAGTTGGTATTTGTGGTATACTTGTTCTTCTAAATATACTAACAATGCTTATATCTAAAATCAGAGTTGTTGCAATGAGTAAAGTTACTAATAGCATATTAATTGATATTAGAAATGAACTTTACACTCATATCCAAGGACTTTCCTTTGGATTCTTTGATAATAAACCTGTTGGTAAAATAATTTCAAGAATTGTTGGAGATGTTAATGCTCTACAAAATTTATTGAATAATAGTATCGTAAACCTAATACCAAATATTTTCACGGTAACAATTGTTTTAATAATGATGTTATTTTTAAATCCTGCCCTAACTTTAATATGCATTACAGTTCTTCCAATACTTTTAGGTGCTATGTTTTACATTGAGGTTAAAGCACATAAATTATGGAAGGGATATAGGGATAATCGTTCTTCATTAATCGGATATACTCACGAAAGCTTATCTGGAATGAAAGTTGTACAAGGGTTTAGTAATGAGGATTATTCACTAAAGAAATATTTAGGTTTTCTTGATAATCATAGAGATAGCTTTTTAACTGCAGTAAAATTCCAAGATTACTTTTGGCCATTTGTTGACATTACAAGTAGTTTAGGAAGTTTAGTAGTTTTAGTTGGAGGTTATTATTTAGTAAACTCATCCCAAAGTGTTTCTCTTGGTACATTGATGGCTTTCCTAATGTATGTTGGAATGCTTTGGAGACCAATTATGAACTTAGCCTCGTTTTATAATGCTTTTATTACAAACTTATCTGCTGGAGAAAGAATCTTTACAATATTAGATACTCCATTTGAAAAAAATGAGGAGGATTCTGATAAATTACCACCTATTAAAGGTGAGATTGAATTTAAAGATGTTACCTTCTCTTATACTGAAGATGGTATAGCCGCTTTAAAGGATACTTCATTTAAAATTAATGCTGGAGAAAAAGTAGCCTTAGTTGGTGAAACTGGAGCCGGGAAAACTACTATAACATCATTAATAAGTAAATTCTACACTCAAAATGAAGGTAATATTTTAATTGATGGTTTTGACATTAAAAATGTTAACCTTGAAAGTTTAAGGAGCCAAATGGGAATCATGCTTCAAGACTCTTTCCTATTCTCATCTTCTGTTAAAGAGAATATAAAATATGGTAAGCTTAATGCTACAGATGAAGAGATTTATGAAGCTTGTAAGGCTGTAAATGCCCATAGCTTTATTTCAAAGCTTGAAGATGGATATGATACCAATGTTAATGAAAGAGGTTCTAGACTTTCTCTAGGACAACGTCAATTATTAGCTTTTGCAAGAACCCTAATATCTAATCCTAAAATATTAATTTTAGATGAGGCTACTGCAAATATTGATACCGAAACTGAACTTTTAGTTCAAGAAGGTATAAAAAAACTAATGGAAGGTAGAACTTCTATTGTTATAGCACATAGATTATCTACAATTAGAGATTGTGATAAGATATTTGTTTTATCCCAAGGAGAAATTGTTGAAAGTGGAAATCATGAAGAATTATTAGCTAAAAAAGGGTATTACTATAACCTGTATATAGCTCAATATAGTTTTTTAAATGATTAAAATAAAAGAGTTGCATTCGCAACTCTTTTTAACTATTACTAGATTTATTTCTATTTCCACCTGGCTTTACTACCCTACTATATTTTACATCCTTAAACTCCTGATTAGACTTCAATTCATTTGCTGTAGCTAATACTAAATAAATTATTGCTACTATTGGCAATCCATACCCTACAACAAAAAAGTAATTTAATATCCAACTATCAAAATTCATCATTAATGAATTGGTTATAAATTTAATTGCTTCACCAACAATAAGCACGTTAAGTCCAACTAAGCTGTATTTTTTACAAATATACTCCGCATCATTTTCATTAAGCTTTACAAATGCAAATACAGTTATTATAATCATAATCTCCTTTAAAGAAAACATTAGATAATTTGTAATATTAAGATTTGGTATATAATCAACGTATTTTATAGCCAAAATTATTACTGTTGGAAATATTAACATTTTATATGAATCATTTCTTTCTATTAATCTCATTATTCCAAATCCCATTATAAATATAACAGGAAATATACTCTTAGGTGTGATATAGTCTAAGGATAAAATTATTACTCCTAAAGCTACCAGATACATTTCTATACGCTTCACTAATGTTCCCCCCTCATCCCTTTGAATATAGAATTATTTATTTTGAAATTATCTGTAGGTAGTTTAAACATTTCATAAAACCATGTAAATACCTCAATTTTATTAGAATTTACATATGCATTATAATTTTGTGGATTAATATTTTTTCCTAATGACTTTGGAATAATATAAAAGCTTAAATCTAAATAATTCGTAAATAATTCTATAGTATTATCATCAATTCCATTACTCTGCCTCTTTGCAATAGTTTTATTATCAAAGGATGTAAATTTACTACTTTTCCATTTAAACTCAACTACATCATTTTTATTAATTACCAACGGAAACACTATTTCATTAATATCTTTATCGTTAATTTTTAATGCTCCAAAATCTAATATCTTATTAAGCTGCTCTTTATTGTATATATCTAAAGATATATCTTCTGAGGCCTTGTATCTTGCAACACTTTCATCATTCTCATTTATAATACTTAACTCTTTAGTTAAATATTTTAGCTTTTCAGCTTTTTTAATATCTGCCGCACGTTTACTCAATGTAACCTTTCCAATATCATAAGGTTGAGTTAATCCACTACCATTGTCCATATAAATTGTAGTTATTACTATATCCCTTGTCTTAATATCATCATTAAATGTACTACCATTACTAAGTTTTAATTTATCTAGATTTATATTTATTACATATCCTTTAAATCCATTTTTATTGAATACCTCATCCATTGTCCATGCTACATACTCACTTGATATCTCAGGTAATTTAATATATAACTCATCTATACCTTTATTAGTCAAAAATTGTAAATTAAAGCTATTTACATTATCACTAATTATTTCACTCTTAATAAAACTAAAATTATTTTTTTCGTAAGTTACTTTATAATATGCTAAATTAATAGCACAAATGACTATTACTATTACACAAAGAACCTTCATTAACACCCAATTATTTTTCATAACAGCACCCCCACAGAATACATTTTACAATATTTCCCTAAGGATTAATAGTGTATATTTGCATATAAATAAAAAATCGTTGAATAAAATTCAACGATTTAAAAATTCTATACTTTTTTATATCTAAAAAATAATACTACGAATCCTAAAACTAAAAATATACTAGCAACTGCAAATGGTAATCTATTCCCATAATCGAATATGAATCCTGAAAATAAAGATCCACAAATCATACCAATTGCCTTGAAACTATTTTGTATTCCCACAACTTCTCCATAGTTATCCTTTGCAAGTTTAGTTATTATATTTTGTTGTATAGGAACATACATTGAACTTCCACATACAAACAAAGCCATAAACACAAAAAATATTATAATTGAATTACTAAATGCCGCTATTCCTAAAAAGGCTGCAATAACAATTGTTAAATATTTAAATGATTTATCTTCACCAACATACTTACCTAAAATAGGAGTAATCAACAAGTTAGCACTAAATCCTAATATTCCAGTTATAGCCATATATACACCATTGGCCGTTGGTGGCAAATTCAATACTGATTCTATATAATAATTTATTGATGAATTATAGCTTGTAGAAGAAAAATAAAATATCCCCACTTGAATCATTACCATTAATAACATACCATTTAATAATCCCTTATTAAAAGATGGCATTAACTTTTTTACTTTAACATTTCCTTTATCTTCTTTGCTCTTAATTGTCTCTTCAAAATATACCCACATTACAAAGGCAATACACATACAAATTATAAATTGCACTAAAAATGTAATTTTATAATTAGTATTTCCTATAACTCCTCCTAATAATGATCCCAATGCAGCTCCAATTGTTGTTGTCGCTGCGAAGTATGTCATTATTTTAAGTCTATTCTCTTTTGTTGTTAAATCAGAAAGGTATGCTATTATTACAGTTAAATAACTTACAACAAATGCACCACCTAAAAATCTAAAAACTACTATAACTGCTTCATTTGAACTAAACCCAAACCCTAATTGACTAAGTCCATATCCAAGAACACCTGCTATCATAAACTTTTTTCTGCCTCGAGTATCTGATAACTTTCCCCATACTGGAGAAAATAGGAATGTTCCAACTGACATAGTTGCAAAAAATATTCCAAACATTGCAGATGGTAATTCTAGCTCCCTTATCATTAACGGTGTAACTGGATGTGCCATATTTAAAGCAATTTGAGTTATTACTGATAATATTAGTATAAATTTAATTGACTTAGTTTTTTTTATTATCACAATACTTCTCCTTTGTGTATAATTTCACTAAAGCTATTCTACTTCTTCATATGTTGCTTCCACAATTTTAAATTTTGGTATATATAGCGATAATTTATTGTTTATATATTCACATTTTAAATTTTGAATATCTACCTCTCCTACCGTCACTACTCTAGTAAAGCTACTACATGTTGACATGAAGCTGACAAATCCCATACCTGAAGATTCTGTTGTAACCCTTTGAGTTACATTTAAAATTATATCACCATTTTTATAATCTATTTTTAAATCCTTCTGTTCAACATTTGGTAATATACCTTTTACTAAAATACTTTCATCACTTTCTAAAACCCATATGTTAACTCCATTAACTTCTATACTTGATAGTACAGATATATTTTCCTCATTATCAAAGTTTCTAATAATAGGATTATCTATAACTATTATTGAATTTTCCATATATTTATCCTCCATCTAATTATATAGATTAAATATATTCAATCCCTTGCATATTTGTTAATGACATCTTTATATTATATAATCAACAACTGCTCTATTATCTACTACCCTAGATGCAAATTTTACAACTTCTTGATGTTTTGGATGTACTTGATATGCATTTAATGCTTCCTTACTTTCAAAAGTTGAGTATAAAACTAAATCAAAGGCTGCTTGTGATTTATTAAAATCTAATCCCACCTCTAATTCTTTGATTTCATCAATTACCCCTACTAAATCTTCTATCATATTTTTCATTTTAACTGCATTTTCTTCTTTGCTGCCCTCTTCTGTGTCCTTAAATGTCCACATAACTATATGCTTTACCATAGTTTATACCCTCTTTCTTATTTTAATAATAATCCTAGGATGAATAATATCCATATATGTATTGGATAAAATATATAAAAGAATATTTTTATATTCGCTCCTCTTTTACCATTATATAACATCATAAACACTATTGCAAAAATTTGCATCCATTGTGGATATAATAATAATCTTTCTACATTTAATCCAGGTAAAAACATTAAACAAACAACAACATATAATATATATTTCAGTATATTTTGTTTTCTATATTTATAAAATATATATACAATTATAGGTGTTATTAATGCACCTTCACTAAATACGGCTAATGCCAATACTATAAATATTTTTGTTACATCAGTTGTAGTTGCACCATCATCATCTAATCTATTCATACCATTTAACATGACAAATGATAATGCTAAAGAAACAAATATATTATTTACTAAAGGATTAATATCTCTAGCAAATCCATTCATTACACTTACCCCAGCTATTACAATAATAGCTAATGATTTTAATGCCATTCCATCTGTAAATGTTGTATTATTGATATTCTTAATTAACATATATATAGTTAAAATAGATAATACAACGGCAATACCAACATTAAAATAATCTAAAATATACTTGTTAACTCCTAATATCTTTGGGGCTATTATAGTTAATATAATATTCCCTATGCTCATTATCTGAGCTCCAATTACTAATCTCTTTAAATAATTCTCTCTATTTTTTGTATTAACATATCCTTCAACCATTAGAAATGCAAATACAGGCAAAACAACTCTGCCTACGTACCTAAACTCTATTGGAATGTTAGGTAAAAAATATCCCACATGATCAATAAACATAAATATTACCATGATTATCTTTAGTAAAAAACTATTCATTTAACTCACTCCTTATCCTATTACATTATACATATACAAACTTTCACTAATCAACCTAATTTTTATAATGCAATTTTACTCCTTTAAGTATATAATACTAACATAAACAATGAAAGGATTGATTATGTGTATATAATTTCTTACGAATTACCTTTTATCAAGGTTGATGAAACAATTGAAAAACTTTTAATAGAAGACATTATTGATGTATATTATGAAAGCCCATTAACAATAATTACTGATGAATTTGGGTACGATTATGAGGAGCAAGAAGATTCTAATGTAATATTAAAAGTTGCATTCAATGGAAATGAATGTGATTTGAGTAGCTTTGAAAATAAAGTCTCTTTAATTGTAGGGGAATCACCTATAGCTACTGTAGAAGAAAATTATTCTTACGATGATTTTTCTATCCCTGCAATTCACATAGATGAATCTTGGGTTTTAGCTTCTCCTGATGAACCTATTGAAGGTAAAAATAAAATCAATTTTATATCTCAGGGAGCTTTTGGAACTGGACTTCATGAAACAACGCAAGATATTTTAAGATATATTCTTAATACAGATTTTTCAAATAAATCTGTTCTTGATATTGGTACAGGTTCTGGGATTCTATCACTTGGTGCCTCAATAAAAAATGCTTCTAATGTAGTTGCACTTGATATTAGAGATGTTACTGATGAGGTTTTACAAAATGCTTCATTAAACAATAAAGATAATATATCTGTACTTGTAGGTGATGCTCTTAGTGGTGAAGTTTCTGTAACTGGAACATATGATTGGATTTTTATAAATATAGGTGGAGAAGAAACATTACTATTTATGGATTTGATTAATGAACACCTATCAAAAAATGGTAAACTGCTTGTATCTGGCTTGGTTGAATGGAGCTATGAAGGAGTTATTAATAAAGTTTGTAGCCATGGTTTTTCTATTGAAAGAAAACTTCAAACAAATGAATGGTGCACACTAATTCTTAATAGAAATTAATAAAAATAGGAACTACACTTATATGTAGTTCCTATTTTCTATACAAATAAATTTAATTATTTATTTTTTCGATTCTTCTTAACTATTGATCTTTCTTCAGCTAATCTTCTTTTTTCTTCTTTTTCTTTTTTCTTTTCTTCTTCTTCAAGCCTTCTATTTCTCTCTACAATCT
>JBOFVP010000057.1:0-2720 GCA_051653165.1 Clostridium sp. | reverse complement strand
ATATGAGAAAGAAATATATGAAATAAAGGGAACTGACTATAAGGATATAACAAAATGGATAATGAGTATGTATAATCATATATTAAATAAGTTTAACTAAATGAAGTTAATATGGACCTACAAAAGTATATAGTCTATTTTGAGAGCTGTGATTGATTCACAGCTTTTAAATTACATAATTATAGGATATAATTGTATTAAGTGGTATTTAATACCACGACACGTGTCGCACTTTTGGTTGGTATAAAAATTTCATTTTATTAAAACCTTATTAAGGAGTTAACAGTCTAATTAATGGAAAGGGGGGAAGGTATTGAGTTATGAGGAGTTAGTTTATTATGCTTTAAATGGTGATGAAGAAAGCTTTACTATTTTAATTCAAGAAATTCAAGAAAAACTATATGTTATTGCATATTCCTATGTGAAAGACAAAGATGAAGCCTTAGACATTGTTCAAGAATGTATTATAAAAAGCTATAATTCTCTTGGGAAAATAAAAGAGCCAAAGTTCTTTAAGAGTTATATAACAAGGATTTTAATAAATATTTCAATTGATAGATGTAAAAAGAGAAAAAAGATAGTTTTTATAGAAGACTTAAAAGAAAGAGGAGAGGAACCTTATAAGGAAGAGCAATCTATTGAGGAGAGCCTAGACTTAAAGAAGGCAGTAATGAATCTTGAGTTAAAATATAGAACCATAATAATATTAAAATATTATTGTGATTTAACCTTAAAGGAAGTTGCAGAGATAACAAAGACTCCCTTAGGGACTGTTAAGACAAACTTAAATCGAGGATTAAAGCTTCTTAGAGTAAATATGTTGTAATGGAGGAATAATATGAATGAGGAAGATTTAAGGGATGAAATTAAGAAAATTGAAATACCTAAAGAGCTAAATTCTGTTGTACAGGGTGCAATTAAAGCTGGAATAGAGAAAAAGCGTAAAAGAAAGCAAACTATTAAAAGAATGGCATTGGCATGTACACTATTATTTGTTATTATAAGCGCAGTAATAATAGGGGCATTGAGAAGAATACCAAATGAAATTATTGTGGAAGGATTTGAGCTACCAACAGTAAATAACGAGTTAAGACTTCATGCTTTAATTGATAAAGAAATGGCTACTAAAAAAGAGGATAGTGAAAATAGTAGTATAGTAGGGACAAACAATCAGTTAGAGGGAATTGATGAAGTTGATACAATTAAAACAGATGGTAAATATATATTTTCAGCACTATATGAGGATGATGGAAGAAAAACAATAAGAATTTTTAATGGTGAAAATCCTAAGGATGTTAAATTTGTGAAAGACTTTAAGGTTAATGGACAAATACAAGGGATTTTTGCAAAGGATGGTAAGCTTGTTGTAATTAGTGCCCTTGAGAGGGAAAATAATATTAGTATATATAACTATAAGGATATTAATAACATAACTCTAGAAAATCAAATTAACACCAATGGCTATAATTATACAGCAAGGCTTATAAATGATGAACTAGTATTAATTCAGCTAAATTATGTTGATGGTGCAGTTAATGTTAAGGAGCATATACCTTATATTGAAAAGAAGGGTGTTAAAGATATTAAGGAGTTAGATAATATAAAATATTGTAGTAGTGAGCTAAGTGATGCCTTTCTTACTATTATTAAGTTTAATATTAATTCCTTTGAAAGAATTGAAAGTGAAAGTCTTTTAGTTAGGTTTGACAATGTATTTATTTCTGCTGATAATATATATATTACAAACTATAATTATGAAGAGGATAAGTCAACTATTTTAAAGTTTTCCTTAAAGGAAGGTGGAAAGGTTGTTGCAAAAGGTGAGGTTCCTGGTGTGAGCCTAAATCAATTTTCTCTTGATGAATACAATGGAAACTTGAGAATTGCAACTACAACTAATTTAGGTAAGGATAACTCTGAAAGTCATGTATTTATTTTAGATAAAAATTTAGATAATCTTGGAGGGGTTTCTGCCCTTGGAGGGGGAGAAGTTATTCACTCTGTTAGGTTTATGGGTGACAGGGGATATGTGGTTACTTTTAAAAGTACAGACCCTCTTTATATAATAGACTTAAAAGATGTGAAAAATCCAACTGTTATAGGAGAAATCAAGGTTCCAGGTGTATCTAAATATCTTCATCCTTTTGATGATAATACCCTTATTGGCTTTGGTGAGGACAGAGGGGAAAATAATTATGAGGGGATAAAGTTATCATTATTTTCTGTAGAAAATGGTGGAAGTGAGTTATTTAATGAGAAAATAAAGAATGGTTATTCTAATGCAACCTATGATCATAAGTATTTCTTCTTTGATAAGGAAAGTTCCTTAGTAGGCTTTGATTTGTTTTATCAGACCTATAATAAGGATGAGTTTTATATGGTTGCATATAAGGTTTCTAAGGAAAAGGGGTTTGAAAAGGTGATTAGTGAAAAGATTGATAGTCTACAAGATGGAAGAATTTTTGCTAGCCATAAAGGGATTTACTTTATTTTAGGAGATAGAGTTGTTGTATATGATAGTAAAACCTTTGAAAAATTAAGCGAAAGCAGTAGTTAGAGATTAAGTAAGAAATAATAGTGGATAGTTGTGGTTGAAATCTCTGAGAGTGTCATCTATCACTATTCACTTACTTTAATAAACTCTATTATTTTCAGTAGTGTTTGTTATCTTTATTATTTCTAAAGATATTGAAAAAAAAACAATTTATGGTATTATTTAC
>JBOFVP010000056.1:0-3198 GCA_051653165.1 Clostridium sp. | reverse complement strand
GTGGCAGATAAAATTAAAAAGTAAATTCTAGTTGATAAAACTAAAAATACTTTAAAAAATCTTTACTACCTTAGCCCCCTTTTCAATCTAAAGAAAAAGAAAATATACTTGTAATGGAAATATCGATACTACAGTAGTGTCGATATTTTTTTATGCAATTATGTAGTGATAGTAGGAGATATAGAAAATGCTACTGAAATAATACCAATACTTTTAAAAGTAAATAGAACAAGGATTAAAAGATACGGTGAGCTGATAAGCTAGGAAATCCTAGACTAAACAATTCCACTTGAAATCAAGGGGAATTAATAACAATATATATGTAGTGGAAAAATCAATTCCACTCAAAAATAAAAAGAATTGAAAGGATAAAACATATAAATAATGGAACTTGGGACTGAAAAAAATGTAAAGAAAAGCAGAGAACACTGAATTGCTCTCATAGATGGTATTCTATAGATACAATGCTAGAAAGATTGACTAAGGAAATAGGAATGGTAAATAAATTAAAGCCTAATACCGTTAGACATACATTATATAAAAGTTTAATTAATAGATTAGTACCAATTTCTACAGTAACTAGACTAGTAGGTCATAGCAGTTTAGGTAAACACTAGAGAATATATAACTTGAAAATTAGGAAAGGGAGTTAATAAGATATGTCCAGGATTATCTGGTAAAATAAGTTATTTTTCAAGTGGTTTATGGAATAAGGCAAATAACTATATTTCAGGACCAACAGTAACAAATATTAAAAATACAGTATCAATAACTAAACAAGGTTTAAGTGAAACATTTAGTGGGAAATCAAAGGTACTTCCAAGTAATATAGAAACACTACAATCAATTTCAAATGCAGGGAAAGAGGTTAAAGGAAGAATAAAATTTGATATTGATTTGGAGGTTGCATCAACAAAATTAGATGATACAATAAATATAAAGGAAACAACTAATAATCTACCAGTTTTGTATGATGAGGAATTTGCAAATGCACAGAGGAAGTTATACAAGTTGAGGGATAGTGATGGGGTGGCTGAAGCTAAAACATTATTTAGAGGTGACCGTTCAACAGTAACTCCAGATGTTGTATTTGAACAGGGATTCACACCTAAAGGAACTCACACTAATTTAGAGCAACATGTTACAAGTAATACAACAGCAGGTAATTTTATCTCAACTACTTCGGAAAAGGGAATTGCACAGCAATTCGCAGGGAAAAATGGTTATGTGTACGAAATAGAAACCTCAAATTATATTGATGTTAATGGTACACTTGGTACTAAGTCCCCTTTTCCAGAACAGATGGAATTCTCAATACCTGGTGGTATAAATCCATCACAAATTAAAGGTGCATGGGTGATGAAAAAAGGTGTACCAACAGGAGAGTTTATTCCTAATCCAGGATTTAAGGGAGGAAAATAAGTGGATAGTGAAAGAAAGATTGTTAAGCTACTAATGAATGAAGAAAAACTGGTTTTTACAGATTTAGTTTTATACGAAGAAGCAATAGATGATGAAGATATGGTTCTCTTAGAGATAATAGTTGATGGTCAAAAGGTTAGCTATAAAAGTGAAAATTTCTTTTCTGCACTGATTAATCTAAGAAAAGAGCTAGAAAAGAAAAATATTCAAATTATTTGCAATGGTGCTGCTAAAAATATTTATCCATCACCTATGCAAATGTCTATGGGAAGTGGAAGGACAGCATATAAACTATGCATGGGGAAGCAGGCAAGAAATTCAGATGTGGTTGATATCTTTGATTGCGATGAAGATTTAGAATTTGCGAATATTGAAGAGCAATCTAAATATTATGCTGAATGGCTAAAAAGTATAATGGGATAGAAAGTGTAAAAAACACTTAGGAAGGTATGTTTATTATGACAATTAGATTTTACAAGGTTAATGATGAATATGGATGCTTTTCTAACTTTTCTAGACATGGCTTTAAACTTGGTGGTAAGTACTGGATGACAAGTGAACATTATTTCCAAGCCCAAAAGTTTATTGGAAATGAATATGAAGAACAAGTTAGAATGTCATCAACACCAATGGAAGCAGCAAATATGGGACGTGATAGAAGTAAGCCACTTAGGAAGGATTGGGAAGAAGTAAAAGATGATATAATGCGAAGAGCAGTTTTAGAAAAGTTCAAAGCAAATAGCGATGCTAAGGAAATACTTCTCTCAACTGAAGATGAGGAGATAATTGAGAAAACCACTAAAGACTACTATTGGGGATGTGGTGAAGATGGTACTGGGAAAAATATGTTAGGGAAAATATTGATGGAGACTAGAGATATTTTACGTAACTGTCAATAGGGCTATTAATCAAAGATAAAGTACTGACTACAAAAAGATGAGCAATCTAACTACAAAATCATATAATGATTTTTTCAGTGTCCTAGGTGGTTGAATTTTCTAGTCTGCAATTTAGAAGTCAAAGTACAGCTTACTGCATAATCTAAATAATGTAGTGAAAGAAGTTAAAAAGGTTAATGTTTCAGTAATGGAGCATTAATCTTTTTTTCATGCACTAAAATATTTATAAAACTTAAGATAACTAGGATTGAATACTATCGTAAGCTGACAGCTAAGGAAATCCTAGGCTCAACACTTCCACTTAAAATCGAGGGGAATTCAGAACATATAATATGTAGTAGAAAAATATATAATATATAAAAGGAAACACACTACTCATATACATTCGTAGGTGTAAGTTCGACTAGCTAAATGTAAAATTTAGAGTCTCACTTAAAAATAAAAAAATTGAAAAGATGAAACATATAAATAATGGAACTTGGAAATAGGAACTCGGGACTTGAAAAAATGTAAAGGAAAGCAGAGAACACTGAATCGCTCTCATAGATGGTATTCTATAAATACAATGCTAGAAAGATTGACTAAGTAAATAGGAATGGTAAATAAATTAAAGCCTAATACCGTTAGACATACATTATATAAAAGTTTAATTAATAGATTAGTACCAATTTCTACAGTAACTAGACTAGTAGGTCATAGCAGTTTAGGTAAACACTAGAGAATGTATAACTTGAAAATTAGGAAAGGGAGTTAATAAGATATGTCCAGGATTATCTGGTAAAATAAGTGATTTTTCAAGTGGTTTATGGAATAAGGCAAATAACTATATTTCAGGACCAACAGTAACAAATATTAAAAATACAGTATCAATAACTAA
>JBOFVP010000055.1:0-1772 GCA_051653165.1 Clostridium sp. | reverse complement strand
TACCTAATACCCCTAACTCATCACTTGAATTTATATTAACCCTTATACTCAAGTCTCCTTTAGCTATTTTTGATGTAACATTTTTCAATTCTTCAACAGGTGATATGATTGTCCCAATTAATCTTCTAGAAAATAAAACAGACATTAATATTATTACCCCAATAATTAAAACTGTGTATTTCATATTCTCTATATTTATATACTCTACACTCTCTAAGGATACTGAACTTCGTACAACATCTCCATTCTGATTTATATTAGCTACATATATCATCTGTTTATTTAATGTTGAACTATATCTTACAGCTTCACCTTCACCATCTCTTATTGCATCTATTATCTCTGGTCTATTTGAATGATTATCGCTTTTTCCTGGCTCTGAATCATAAACTACTTCTCCATTAGGTGAGATAACAGTTATTCTTATTTTAATACCATTGATTGTAAAATTTTGAGCATCCTCAAAACTAATTTTTGAATTGCTTAGTATGTTATTATATTGCTTTAATGTATCCTTAGTGTTTTTCATATCTCTCATATTCATTAGAATACTAAATGAAGTAGCAAAAATTATTAATGCAAATATTACTGTTACTGATATCGATAAAAATATTTTTTTTCTCATTTTATTCTGTAAGACTAAATCTATAGCCAACTCCTCGTATTGTTTCTATAAATTTAGGATTTTTATCGTCATCTTCTATTTTTTTTCTTAAATATCTAATGTGAACATCAACAGTCCTTGTTTCACCTATATATTCATATCCCCATACTTTATCTAATATTGTATCTCTTTGCAGTATCTTACCCTTATTTTTAATTAATATTTCTAATAGTTCAAATTCTTTTAATGTCATGTCCAATTTTTTACCACTCTTAATTACTTCATGTCGTTCAAAGTCAACTTTAAGATTACCGAAATCAAAGCTGTTATCTACAACCTCATCTACAATATATTTTCTTCTTAAAACAGCCTTAACTCTTGCTAGTAGTTCTCTTATTGAAAATGGCTTAGTTATGTAATCATCAGCACCTAACTCTAAACCTAAAATTTTATCTACTTCTTCACCCTTTGCTGTTAGCATAATTACAAGTGAATTTCTTGTTTCTGAATTTCTCCTTATTTCTTTACAAACATCAAGTCCATCCATACCAGGTAACATTACATCTAATAATATCAAACCTGGTTTTTCCTCTTTTGCTATCTTTACTGCATCAATACCATTATTAGCAGTTATAACCTCATACCCTACATTTTCAATGTTGAATTTTAATAATTCAACTATATGTTCCTCATCATCAACTATCAAAACTTTTTCACTATTCATTTTTCTTCCTCCTTACTTTAAAATTACAAATGTAAATAATCTTCCATAAGTTCCTTCACTTTTTCTATATGAATGTAATTTTATATCATTAGAGCAATAGGTACATAGAGGTAAATAATGTATATTTTCCTCTTTAATCTCTAACTCTTTCATATCCTTTTCTATAACCTTTTCTAAATTTAAGTTCCTACCTTTAAATAATACCTCTTCTTTAATCTTAGTTTCATCTAAAAACTTTTCCTTTAACTCATGAGATACCTCATAACAACACACCCTATTGTGAGCTCCAATATATGCTATTGTATTTGTATTATCACATCCAAATTGATCTTTCATCTTTAATAGGGCTTCTTTTACTATATTTGTAATAGTTCCCTTCCACCCACTATGTAGTGAACATATTATGTTTTTTTCTTGATTTATTAAAATTATAGGAACACAATC